>NZ_JBAFSM010000002.1:0-188136 GCF_036688125.1 Pannus brasiliensis CCIBt3594
ACTCCTGACTCCTGACTCCTGACTCCTGACTCCTGACTCCTGACTCCTGACTCCTCCCTTAAATCGGGACTCCTGACAGGCTGAACGGACGCGCCTCGGTAATTTTGACTTTGACCGATTTGCCCCGTAATTCGTCGATATTGCCGGTGAAGAAGGTTAAACGGTTGCCGCGGGTACGTCCCATCACTTGGGTAGCGTCTTTCGGGTTCACTTCCTCGACGAGAATTTCTTCTACCCGTCCTAGATAACGCTGGGAACGTTCCGCCGCTTTGGTGGCGACGAGGTGGTTGAGACGTTGCAACCGATCGCTTTTTACCTCCTCGCTTACTTGATTGTCCCACAGCGCGGCCGGGGTTCCGGGACGCGGGGAATACGCGGCCGTATTCAGTTGGTCGAAGCCGATCTCGTCTACCAGTTTCAGCGTATTTTCAAACTGTTCCTCGGTTTCGCCGGGAAAAGCGACGATCGCGTCGGCGCTGATAGACGCGTCCGGCATTAGTTCGCGAATGTTATCGATAATCTGGCGATATCTCTCGTGTGTGTAACCGCGTTTCATCGCCTTGAGAATTTCGTTATCTCCCGATTGGAAGGGAATATGAAAATGTTCGCAAACTTTCGGCAATTCCTGACAGGCTTTGATCAAACGCTCGGTAAAATAGCGGGGGTGACTGGTGGCGAAACGCAGGCGATCGATCCCCTCCACGTCATGCACGTAGTACAGTAAATCGGTCAGGGTGTGTAAATGTCTACCGGTTTCCGTCACTCCCGGCAGATCTCTCCCGTAAGCGTCGATATTCTGCCCTAATAACGTGATTTCTTTATATCCCTGTCTACCTAGTTCTTCCATTTCCGCGCGAATCGCGTCGGGAGTCCGGGATTGTTCGATTCCGCGGACGTTGGGAACCACGCAATAGGTACAGCGCTCGTTACAGCCGTAAATCACGTTCACCCACGCGGTAATATGGCTTTCCCGTCGGGGTTTGGTGATGTCTTCCATGATGTGGACGGGTTCGGTAGCGACCACCTGCGAACCGTCGAAAACCTGTTGCAGTAAATCGCCGAGACGGTTGGCGTGTTGCGGCCCCATGATTAAATCCACCTCGGGAACCCGTCGCAAAAGTTGTTCGCCCTCCTGTTGCGCCACGCAACCCGCGACAATGAGGGTGAGATCGGGTTTGTGTTGTTTCCGTTTCGCCTGCCTACCGAGGTAGGAATAGACTTTCTGTTCGGCGTTGTCGCGAATGGTACAGGTATTGTAGAGGATCAGATCCGCCTCGTTGGGATCTTCCGACCATTGGAAGCCCATATTTTCGAGAATACCCGCCATGCGTTCGGAGTCAGCTTTGTTCATCTGACAGCCGAAGGTGGTGATATGGTAACGACGGGGGGAGAGGTTCATGGCGGTTCGGGGAATTCGGTACTAAACATCCAGCCCTCTATTGTAGCAATTCTCGATCCGTCGATCGGGGGGAGTAGTCCGCGAGCGGGCGATTTCTCTACTCTATTGAATCGTTTAGACGTAATATCGAGAGAAAGTTACGGGTTTGTCGTCCGCGGGATCGTTCGGGTGATATTTTCGAGCACTTTTTCAATCGCGCCAAATGTTAGAACCGCTTAACTGGGAGACGATTCTCGTTCTAACAAATTTTTTAGCTCTTCTGGCGATCGAGTGGGAATGGGTGAACCGACGAATCCGGAAAGATCACGAGTCACGATCGTTTCTAACTCGGCCGTTATCGCGCAAGCTACCTGTACCGCGTCTTCAAAATCAGCCAACCCGATCGAGATCGCCCGTTCTAATACCGCTCGATCGACCGGGCAAATTTCCATCAACGCTAATAAACGAGTTACCGCCATAATAGCGGTTTCCGCGCTTTTGGTCTGCCGTCCCACCAGATAGTGTACGTCTGTAATCGTCGTTGCCGATATAAATCCTTCGATCGTTCTGGATTCAACGGCCTCCAGCAGAAAACCCGCGGACTCGACAAACGGTTCTCGTGCCAGCAAAGCGTCTAACAGGACATTAGTATCGAATAAAACTCGAATCACAAATATTTACTCTCTAGACGTTCTTTCAAGAGGGCTTCTACTTCCTCATCGGTGGGAGGGGGCGCGTCTGTTTTGGCGATGCCGATTAAACTGGCCGCTAAACCTTTGGGTTTTACGGTGGGACGGGATTCGGGTTGAAGAGATCGAGTCAGGGTATCGATTAATTGTAAACGCTCCTCGATCGAGAGTTGTAAGGCTCGCTCTTGAATTTCCTGTAAGGTCATAAGTCGAGTAACCGTCTAAGATTCCCCTATTCTATAATTAAGATTACTTCATTCGATCGAACCCTTACCCTATGGAAGCCACGAGCGAAAATCTCCCCGAACTCCAACAAGCACAAGAGGCACTGGCGCAACTTTCGGCCGAGCGTTTAAAAATCGCCGTCGAGTTTATCGCCTATTTGCAAGAGAAAGAATCACGAGAGGCAACGGAAGAATTGCTGACGATTCCGAATTTTTTGGAAGAGTTAGAAGAAGCGGAGGAAGAAGTTCGATCGGGCGCGGTAGTATCTTTTGAAAGTATCCGTCGTGATGTATGAAATAATTCTAGCTCGCAAAGCACAGCGATTTTATCACGAGACTGATTTTACGCTTGGTCTCCGATCAAATAGCTGTTTTAATGAATTCGCCAAGAATTTCCTTTATATATTAAAATTTAGCGTGTTCTTGTAGAAATTCGTGTAATGGCATACCATCGAACTCTAATTCGGGTACAACTGGCATATCACGATTTAAGTTTTTGCCGATACATTGAGCGACGACTTCACAAATTTCCAATGATAAAAGATGAGCTTTAACGGCATCATTTATTAAAACCGTTATTTCTCCGTATCGAACGCCAGCGAGACACTGTATATCTTCAATATACTGTTGCGGTATTTCAGGAAGACCTAAATTTTTAGCCTGATTAGAAAGTTCTCGTAATGAGTGAGTTCGTTTTATCGAGCCTCCTTGTAAAGCTATATATGACTTGAGCAGTTTTTCAACAGCCTGTAGACTCGACCATTTACTTAACCCCGGTTGAGATCGATGCTCCATAAGGTGAAATACAGCCGCATTAAAATCCCCATTCGCCTCGTTAATGTAATCTATATCCTGTATGGCTTTTAAGGATAAGTACGCTCCCATGCCGCTCATAAAAGCAACATATATTTTAATAAATTCTTCTGTGGAGAGTGAGGAAGCGAAATCGAGAGTTAAATCCTCAACAAAATTTATAATATTAGAAATTGGAGGTTGATTGATGCCAATATTTTCATATTGTTTGCCTAAGTTTTGCGGCTCGCAAATAAAATGAACCGCGCCGTATATTGTAGGACAGTTAATCACAAACAGATCCCCGCGCAAAGGACAAACGACCTGACCTATACGAAAGGGAACCTTAAGTCGGTCACCATATCTTCGTTCTATCCAGTTATGAACTCGTATACTTATTTCCAGTGGATCGAAACAGCCATGTTGATGAGGGCGACGAGGTGGAAGAGCGTTAAGAACAATATCATAGCGTTTAGTTATTTTTAAGCCTGCCATAAAAGGACGTGCCGTAATTGAAATTCCCTCATTTGCCATCTCCCGATCAATATCTTCCATTAATAACAAAAATTCCTCTTCGGAGGAAATGACTAGCGGCGGTCTAAAATCTTGTGATTTTTCTTCCCGATCATTTGTAGTCATCAATACATCCTTACATTAGAATTAGATTTAAACGCAAAACAATCTGTTACTATCCTCATTATACCAATTTTTAAAAGTCATGCAAGAATTAGTTAGTTCGTGCGCTCCTAACCTCTTGATCACCAAGTATAGAGCCTCGGATGTATTGCACGATTAAAGAAAAATAGTATTATTGATTATAGCAAATTTTTCTAAAAAGTTTACAGATTGATTAAAAATCAGGGTGAGCGTATCGCCCACCCTCAGTTAAATCTTAAGAAATTCAGGCTACTTAATCCAAATGGTCTTGATGTTTACGAACTCGCGGATGCCCTCCGCGCTTAACTCGCGACCGAAACCCGATCGCTTGCTACCCCCGAAAGGTAAACGCGGATCGGATTTCACCATGCCGTTAATAAACACCGAACCGGCTTCCACTTCCGAGACCAATCGATCGATCTCCGCCGGATCGTTCGTCCACGCGCTCGAACCTAACCCGAAAGGACTATCGTTCGCCAACGCGATCGCCTCGTCGATATCTTTCACCCGGAACAACAACGCCACCGGCCCGAAAAACTCCTCTTTTTCCCCCGGTGAACCCTTCGGAATATCGGTCAGAATCGTCGGTTGATAGAAATTTCCCGCGCCCTCGATCCGTTGTCCTCCGGCTAGAATTTTACCGCCCATCTCTACCGTTTTCCGTACCTGTTCGGCAATTTCCTCGACGATTTTCGCGGTCGCGAGAGGGCCGATATCGTTGCTTTCCTCGATCGGATCGCCCACTTTCAACGCTTTAACTTTCTCGACAAATAATTCCGTAAAGCGATCGAACACCGAATCGGCCACGATAAACCGTTTCGCCGCGATGCAAGTTTGCCCGTTATTCAATGTCCGCGCCATTACCGCCGTCGCGGCCGCCGCCTCGATATCCGCGCTATCCAAAACGATAAACGGATCGCTACCCCCCAACTCCAAAACCACTTTTTTAATCTGTTTCCCGGCCGCGGAAGCGAGACTCATCCCCGCGGGTTCACTTCCCGTTAATGTTGCCGCTTTCACCCGCGGATCGTTGACGAGATCGAGCACTTTTTCCGCGCCGATTAACAAGGTTTGGAACACACCCGCGGGAAATCCCGCCTCTAGTAAAATCCGTTCAACCGCCAGGGCCGATCGAGGTACATTAGAAGCGTGTTTGAGAATCCCCACGTTTCCCGCCATTAACGCGGGCGCGGCGAAGCGGAATACCTGCCATAACGGGAAATTCCACGGCATGACCGCGAGAATAATCCCTAACGGTTCGTAACGGACGAAACTACGGCTCGCGTCGGTAGCGACTTCGTGATCTTGGAGAAATTCCGCCGCGTGATCCGCGTAGAAACGGCAGACGAGAGCGCATTTCAAAACCTCGCCGATCGCCTGTTTGATCGGTTTCCCCATCTCTAGGGTCATATTTCGCGCCAATTCCACCTGATCGCGCTCTAGAATGTCCGCCGCCTTTCGCAACCATTCACCCCGTCGCGCGATCGGGATGTGACGGTATTCTCGGAAAGTCGCGTCCGCGAGCGTTAGTTTCGATTCGATTTCGTCTGAAGTCAGAGGGGTAAAAGTTTCCAAAACTTCGCCGGTTGCCGGATTAACTGAAGCGATCCCCATATTCGATCGTCTCCTAGTGAGAGCTACATGATCTAGTCTAGATCGCCGCTCGATCGCTGACGGCACAATTCCGCGGCTAGTTGAATAGCGGCTTTCATACTATCGGCGCGCGCGATGCCTTTTCCCGCGATGTCGAAAGCTGTCCCGTGATCCGGGGACGTGCGAATGAACGGTAGGCCGATCGTCGTGTTCACCGCCCGATCGAACGCCATTAATTTCACCGGAATCAGCCCCTGATCGTGATATAACGCCAGATACGCGTCCGCGGGATTTCCGCCCCCCTCGAACCAAGCGCGGCCCGGTTCCAGCCACATCGTATCGGGAGGGATCAAGCCGATTAATCTCGCGTTCGGGTATTTTTGCCGCGCGCTGTCCAACCACGCGTTTAACCAGTCTTTTTCCTCGGTTCCCAGTTGTCCGGCTTCCCCACTGTGGGGATTCAATCCCGCGATCGCGATCGACGGATTCGTTATCCCGAAATCTCCCGCTAAACAATCTAGCAATAATTCGAGTTTTCGGGTCATTAGCTCAGGATTTAACGCGGTCGGAACGTCTTTTAGGGGAATATGGGTCGTGGCGAGGAGCGTTCGCAGTGTCCAGCCGGTACGCGGGGATCTGGCGACGAATAGCATCCCGTAGCGATCGATTCCCGCCATTCCCGCTAATACTTCCGTCTGTCCGGGGAAATCGTATCCCGCTTGTTTCCAACAGGATTTCGCGATCGGCGCGGTCACGATCCCGTCAAATTCACCCGCTAACGTGCGTTTTATCGCTTCCTGTAAGTAGAGAAAGCTAATTTCCCCGCTGTACGCGTCTCCCTTGCCCACGGTGATTTTTTCGGGGTTGTAGGGGATATCGAACAGAGGAAAATCGGTATTCGGTAGAAACGCCCGCGTACCGATGAGAGCGATCTGACAATCGCGGGTAATCACTGGATCTTCGATCGATTTTAAAACCACTTCCGGCCCGATGCCCGCCGGATCGCCGATGGGAATCACCAGACGGGGAAGAGAAGAGGGGGAATGTGCCATCGGAGAAACCCGCGAGAATTACCAGGATCGATCGTAACCGCTCGATCGCTCTATTTGGGCTGTTCGTTTCCACCGGACGCGGGGACGGGGTTCGTGTTTTGAGAGGAACGGAAATATCCTTTGGCCAACGCGAGCGCTAATCCGACGAGAATCGCCACGATCGCGCCCCGATAGAGGGAATTCACGCCATATCTCGGTTTCGCGCTATTTTTCCATCCGTTAATTTGCCGTAATACGCGCTCTCGTTCCCGCTCGGCCCACGGCCAACCGGGAGATAAAACCAACGCGCGATCGAAATCCGCGAGGGCTAAATCGAGTTGTTTCATGTCCGCGTACACCAATCCCCGGTTATAAATCGTCCCGCACTCGTCCGGAACGCTCTCTAGAATTCGGTTGTAATATTCCAACGCCTTATCGTATTGCTGGAGTCCGTGATAGGCCGCGCCGATGCGTCGGTAGTAGGGAATCGGCTCGGTATCGAGTTCTAGTCCCCGGTACGCGTCATCGAGTTCCCCCTGAAAATCACCTTCCGCGTGTTTCGCCCATCCCCGACAGTAGTAGGCGAACCCGTAATCCGGCGCGAGTTGTAAGGCTCGATCGTAATTTTTTTTCGCCTGTCCGATGTCGGATTTTTGCTGGTAGGCGAACCCGCGATAGGCGTAGGCGGGCGCGTGGTCGGGTTTTAACCCGATAACCTTCGAGAAACAATCGATCGCGCGATCGTTCTCGTCTTCATTTAACCATTCATTCCCTTGCGCCATTAAGCGATTTACTTCGGAGAGCGTGTCGGGATCTGTTCGGGAATTTCGATCGATCATAACCGGGCAATCATTTTGAGGGGAAACGGTTGGCTAGATCCCGCGGGTATTATTCGCCACGATCTCGTCGAGAATCGAGCCTATACTGCAATTGTATACACCCATTCGGATAGGAGCGAGAGGCGATCGGGGTTAACTTATCCGGCTTTCCTGACACACCGAAGAGGGGAATTCCCGACCCCAAAACGATCGGCATAACCGAGACGATCAATTCATCGATCGATCCCGACTCTCGAAAAGATCCGGCCAGTTGTCCCCCACCCACTAACCAAACTCGCCCCCAACCCCTCTCCCGTAACTCCGCGACCGTCTCCCGCGGGTTCGCCGGGGTAAAAGTGACTTCCGGGATTTCCCCCGATAATGGCGTTCGCGAGAACACGAAACAAGGTTTCCCCGGATAGGGCCAGCTACCGAAACCGAGAATCTGTTCGTAAGTGCGACGACCGAGGAGAAGAGCGTCGATCGAGTCGTAAAATTCCCGATAACCGTAGTCTTCTCCCTCGATCTCGTAAGCCCCTAACCAATCGATCGATCCGTCCGGGGTGGCGATATAACCGTCCACGCTCATCGCGACATAGTAAACCACGCTCGTCATAATTTTCGGGATTCTAGAAAGAGTGTTCAACCGATCAGAGTACGATCGAATTATCGTTCACGCGGATCGATCGATGGAAATTCTGGTTATCGGCAGTTCTAACACGGATATGGTCGTTCGCGCGCCCCGTCTTCCCGTCGCGGGAGAAACCATTCTCGGGGGACAATTCCGCATGGTTCCGGGGGGAAAAGGCGCGAATCAAGCCGTCGCGGTGGTGCGTTTAGGCGGATCGGTTCGTTTCGTGGCGAAATTAGGGGACGATCTCTTCGGGAGACAGACGCTCGCCGGTTTGCGAGAAGAGAATATTCCGGGCGATTATATTTCGATCGATCCCGAATTTCCCTCCGGGGTGGCGTTAATCACCGTGGACGAGCGCGGCGAAAACTCGATCGTGGTCGCGGGTGGCGCGAATACGCGGTTAACCGAAACGGATATCGATCGATCCCTTCCCGCCCTAGAATCCGCGGAAATCATCCTCCTACAGTTAGAGATTCCCTTACAAACCGTCGAATACGCCGCGAGATTAGCCCGCGAGTTCGGAAAAACCGTCATTCTCGACCCCGCGCCCGCGTGTCCCCTCCCCGATTCCCTCCTACAAACCGTCACCATCCTCACCCCCAACCAAACCGAAGCCGAGCTATTAACGGGAATCGCGGTCAATAGCCCCGAAACGGCGCGAAAAGCGGCGATAGAACTGCGCGCTCGGGGCGTGGCGAACGTGATTATCACCCTGGGTTCGGAGGGCGCGTACCTGTATAACGGGGAGATCGATCGACGGATTCCCGGATTTCCCGTCGAGGCCGTGGATACAACCGCGGCGGGCGATACTTTTAACGGCGCGTTAGCGGTCGCGCTCGCCGAGGGCAAGGATCTCGTAACGGCGATCGCCTTCGCCCATCGGGCCGCCTCGATCGCGGTGACTCGTCCCGGCGCTCGTTCCTCGATTCCCTACCGTCGGGAAATCGCCTTTTAGGGACAAAAACTTCGAGAGATAGCCGTATATAAATTAAAAAATCTAGGATTTCGTCTCCTAGACTTTCGTATGATGACCGATCGAAGAATTCCCGATCGACTAACCCGCCACTTTCGCCTCGGCTAGATGCGGTATAGCTTGCTTGACAAAATCTTGTAAAAATGCTATGCGCTGATTTTGTTCAAAGATCTGCTTGATTTTCCGCGCCAGTCGATCGAGGTTGAACTCTTCGCCGGTTTTCGCGGTGATTTCCTGTTCTTGGAAATACTCGATCACGCTCAAACCCGCCAGACGGGTGAGATAGGCCGCGCTGACTCCCTGCACCGTACCGCCCGCGATATAGGTGAGGGCGTTACCTTTGAGGAGAGCGCCGATCGCCTGCGTCGTCACCTCTACCACGCCTAACTGTACCATCAGTTTCCCGATCGTTTCCGCCGCCGTCCGCGCCCCCGCGAGAGAGATTTTCTGCTGGTAGATCTCGCCGAGATCGACTAACATCTGTCCGTTAATCGCCGCGGCCGCCACCAGATCCAGCGCCGCGACCGGGTTCGCGAAAGCCGTCGCCGCCGCGATCCATTGATACTGTTCGATGACGGGGATAGCGCGCTTCCGTCGGGACTCGTTGAGGAGCGATTTTCCCCGTTCCTGTAACGCGACCGCCTCGCGCCAGAGGGTTCCGAACACTAAACTCTCTCTTTCCTGTTGGAAAATCCGGGTTAACCGGTTTTCTAACGCGTCGATCTCGATTTGACGGGGTTCGATCGATTCGATAATCTCGCCATCGGCTTGATGCTGGCGGACTTTCATCGGTTCGGGCGCGGCGGCGATCGAGAGGATATTTTCGACGGGAATGGTATCTTTAATCCGTTGTTTGAGCGCGAGAAGGATTTCCTCTTTTTCTTCCGGGTGGAGACGATCCTGTTTGGTGAGGAGAAGGAGCGATCGCAGGTGTTTTCGATCGAACTCTTGCAGGATCTGCCACTCGGAATCGGTGAGATCGCCGTTCACGAGATATAGCACGAGATCGGACGCTAGAGCCGTCTTTTCCTCGCCCGCGCCGGTAATCGTTAGTAAAGGTTCCGTCTCGACGAAAGAAACGCCATCGCCAAAATTTTTAGCCGATAATACTTCTTGTAAAGCCGTTTTTCCCGTTTTGCGGGTTCCCGCGATCGCGACTTGTAGGGTTTGTCGATCGAACCGTCGGGGTAGTGCCGCGATTTCCTGTTTTAACGCCGAGATATCGGTTTCCGGGGCTTCTTTTTCCAGATAATTCACGATCGTGTTGGCGCGCTCGATCGCCTCCAGCACTTTTTCCCGATTTAAAGGACTCGGACGGAGGAAATCGAGGGAAGGAGTCGGTTTTCGGAAAAACCATAACCCGGCGCCGACGGCGATCGCGCCGATCATTCCCCATTCTCCGACCTCTGCCAGTCTGCTATGAAACGCTTCCCAAACTCCCAGAGCGATCGTGATGCCTAAGCCCGATACTAAAATTGGTTTTCCGATTTTCACGCCCATTTCTCTCGATTCCTCGCCAACTGCCGTTTTCATTTTATCCTTTTCCCGATCGAACCGAGGCCCTTTTCCCGTATCGCGAGCGATCGGTTAACCGTCATCTCCCGAACGAGCGGTTCTCCTACCGTCCGGGAGAGAGCGTGTTCCCGATCGCCGGAACCCTGGATTTCTTGTCCCTCCACCCGTTCGCGGGGACGATCGAGAATCGTCGCCTCTTCCACTTCGTTTCCGACGCGGGTAATTCCTCGATCGATCGCTTTCCGATCCCGGTTCCCGGCGATCGACCCCGGCAATTCTATCCCCGTTTTTTCGATCGAGATTGTTCTGTCCGGTGAGCGACAAGATATTGAACGGCGCGTTCCGGTAGCTCTCCAACCGCGAACGCTCGGAGCGACTACCGCCCGAGGATAGCGGCCGGTCTCCCCCCTAACTCTTCCAGGATCGCCAGGTGTTCCGCGTCGGCGATCGTCAACTCCAGGCGCATCTGTCGGAGAATGGACAGACTAGAGACCGAGTCGGTGTACCCTTCCTCTAGGAATTCTTTCAACACGGCTTTATAGGCTTTTAATCGCTCCTCGTGGGTGAAATCCGGGAGGATTTTGGCGAGAACGTATACTTCGTCGGCGTTGAGCTTTTCTAGACAACGACCGTCCAGATAGCTGGCGGTATCGAGACCGAGTTTCGCCAGTTGCTGGCGGAGTCGTCCGGCGAGAGATTCGCGCCGGTAGCCACTCGGATCGCGGAACCACGTCCGGTACAACCAGGTGCCACTGATAATCCCGAACGAGATACTGGCGAAAAAATGCCAGAACGTCGGCATGAGGTTAATAAACGGTCGCCCCCCGAAAATAAAGAAAAAGTTGAAAATCAGGAAGGTTCCGAAACTGAACATTCGGTGGCGAACAATTTCGGAAGGTAGAGGGTTCTTTTGACGAATTAGAGACACTTTGTAGGCTTTCTCGAGTTTTCTTCCCGAGAAATAGCCGAAATAGGTAAAAAGCCCCAGGGTCAGGGGAACGGACACCCATTTCGGGATCGCGATCGTCTGTCCCCAGACATAAAAACCGGACTTAAACAGTTCTCCGAGCGGATCGGCCTGATTTGCCCAAGCCCCGGAGAAATAATAATCCCAATTTCCCGCGTAGAGATAGTAATAGACGAAATAACCGACAACCAAGCCGAAATAGGCGTAATACATGAACTGGCGATCGGGGGACAGAATGCCCTCCCAGTAGGAACGTTCCGCGTCGATGTCGTTACAGGCACTCTTACAGGCGACACAGGCGCTCTGTTCGGTTCCGTCCGCGAGGACGACACGGCACATAGACTGGGTGATCTTGAGGTTCCGATCCTCGTGCGCGGTACTGTTCAATAAACCTCTCGGTTCCCCGAAAATTTTTTCTACCGGTCCCATCGGGCAGAAATAGTGACACCAGGATTTGCCACCGTACCAGTATCCCACGCCGATCGCGGCGACAATGGTGAAGACCAGAAAGCCCCCTAAAATCAGGCGATGGGAGTTATAAAGGAGGATTCGACCGCATAAGCCCAAAAATAGGAGTCCGAATTGTAGATATAGATGATTTCGGGCGAGCCAAGAGTTTTTCGGTACTTTATAGACCTCGTAACGGGTTTTCCCCGATCGATCGGTGTGTTTTTTTTGCCTCTGTTTTCCCAGGGCCCGCGGGATCTGCGAGAGGAAGGATAAAGGACAGATCCGCCGCCAGGTCTCGTGGCCGCAGAGTAAGAGGATTAAAATTCCAGCGGGGACGATCATTCCCCAAAAAATCGATGTTCCTAAAGGATGGGGGGAGTCGGATAAACAAACTCCCTGAACCGCGATACAAACCTCGGGACGCGATCTCAGGGGGCTATAGTAATTGGTCGGTTCGGTTAGTATTGACGAGATCGGGTCGTAAAAGAGAGAGAATATTAAAAGGAGCCATCCGATGGTGATCGTCCACCGGACGCGGTGCATGGTTCTCTCGGGGATTCGCGCGAGCATAATTAATTCTCCTGTAGGTCATTCACTTCGAGAAAGGAAAACACGATCGATAGAAAACTCCACCTATCCCCCCCCTAGATCGGGTTAGACAGGCGCGATTCGGGTTGAGACCGGAGTATTGGACTATAGCGAGAAAGTATCGGTCGCCTAGGAGTTTCCACTTCCGAGGAAAGGGGGTAGGTAACGCCGCGATAGGTGAGTTGCATGGGTGTGTCTCCTAACAAGCTAACGTTGTTTTACATGACTCCAGTATCGCGATAACGCCCAAAATCCGAAAGCCGAAAAAATCTGGAAAGTTAAGGAGCGAGAAGCCGGAGAAATCAGGTCTACAACTATATAGTTGTGGTAGGTTACGCTTCGCTAACCCACCACAACGATAACTTTATTTTTTCCGCGTTCTCGCGCGACTGTGGCTAAGACTCTACCGGGAGGTTTGTAGCCAGTATAGACAGGGAAAGGGGCTTGACAATCGTTCGATCGCCTTTTTCCATCATCTTACACCATATTTCGGTATCGAGACGAACGCGGGCTTGGCAAGCATTCGGACGCGGTTTTCCGTGAGAGATCGGGAAATTGGGGATCGCGCTCCCCGTCCGACTACCGATCGAAGAAATGGATAATTTTTCGATTTTTTCGCTCTCTGCCGTTGTTTCTCGCGCGGGGAGATCGGCGATCTCGGACGGAACTAGCGGGAGCGAGCGAAAACCATCCCGGAAACGAAATATCCGTCTGAATCTTGATTTCGGGGATTTTTCGAGGCTCGAAACGGAATTCTGGCAGGATTTTCAGAATGGAGAGAGCGTCGTATCGCGAAAAAACAACCGCTTAGCTCTCTTCGTCGTCGATAATCGCCGATCGATCCAGTAATAACAGTTCCCGCAGTCGATCGGTATCCAGTTCCGTCAGCCAATTTTCTCCCGCGTCCACGGTTTGTTCCGCGAGTTGTTTTTTACTCTCGATCATGTCGTTAATTCTCTCTTCTAGCGTTCCCGTACAGATAAATTTATGTACCTGTACGTCGCGTTTCTGGCCGATGCGGAACGCGCGATCGGTGGCCTGATTTTCGACCGCGGGATTCCACCAGCGATCGACGTGAAAGACGTGATTCGCTCGCGTGAGATTTAAGCCCGTCCCTCCCGCTTTTAAAGAGAGGATAAAAATCGGCGGCCCGTCCGGATCGTTTTGGAAGCGATCGACCATTTCCACCCGTTCCTTCTGTTTTGTCGAACCGTAGAGAAATAAAACTTCCCGCTTTAATTTCTTCTGTAAGTACGGTTGTAATAATTTTCCCCACTCGGCGAACTGGGTGAAGATTAACGCTCGATCACCCTCCTCTACTAACTCCTCTAGCATTTCTTCCAAGCGTAATAATTTTCCCGATCGATTCCCGGACTCTAAACGATTTTCCTTGAGAAACTGAGCGGGATGATTACAGATCTGTTTCAACTGCATCAGTAACGTGAGAATCAATCCCCGTCGTTGAATTCCCTCGCTCGATTCGATTTTCTGTAAAGTCTCGCTCGCGAGCGCTTGATACATATCGGCCTGCTCTTTAGAAAGTCCGCAGAAAACATTCATCTCCTGTTTTTCCGGGAGATCTTGAATGATGCTTTTATCGGTTTTCAAGCGTCGCAGAATAAACGGACGGACGAGAGAGCGTAGGGAGTGTAAAGATTGTCGATCGCCGTATTTCTCGATCGGGATCGCGAAACGTCGCTGGAAGAAGGATTTATTTCCTAAAAAATTCGGGTTGAGAAAATCGAGGATCGACCACAATTCCGAGAGACGGTTTTCTACGGGAGTTCCCGTTAAAGCGACCCGGAATCCCGCGGGTAATTCTCGTACCGCTTTCGATTGTTTCGCGTCCGGGTTTTTGATATTCTGCGCTTCATCTAACACCACCCCGCGCCACTCGATCGACCCTAACGTTGTCGCGTCCCGATACACTAACGGGTAACTGGTGATCACGAGCGCCTTATTTTGAACTTCTCTCGCGAACGTTTTTCCTTTCGATCGCTTTTCCCCGTGATGCAAGAGAACCGAGAGTTTCGGCGCGAATTTTTTCACCTCCCGTTCCCAGTTATTCACCACGGAAGTCGGACAGACCACTAACACGGGATTCTCTAACAGATCCCGCTCCTGTAAAGACAGTAAAAAAGCGATTAACTGCGGTGTTTTTCCCAATCCCATATCGTCCGCTAAACAGGCACCCAATCCCCACTGTTCGAGGAAATTTAACCAACTGACCCCTTTCTTTTGATAGGGGCGTAATTCTCCTTTAAAATCTTTCGGAGTTTCGATCGGTTGAATGCCTTGATTGTTGGTGAGATTGGCGATCAGTTCTTGCAGGATTCCCGTGGCCTCGAAATTCACGACGGGAAGTTTCGCGATCACGTTATGATCTCCCGAACTCAATCGTAAAGCATCTTCTACCGAGAGATCGATCGGGGCTACGGTATTGCTTAAAATCTCCCGCGCCGCTTTCACGTCCGTGGGTTGTAGAACGATCCACTGTCCCCCCACCTCGACGATCGGCGATTTTTTCGCCAGTAATTTATCGAAATCTTTTTGCGAGATTTCTTGATCCCCGACTACTAATTTTAATTGAAAATTTAACAGACTTTTTAAGCTTAACCGCTCTCCTTTCTTGGGCGTAACATTCGCCTCGATTTTAATTCCCAAACGGGTTTCGTTACTTCCCGCCGCCAATCCATCGGGTAGAATTACCCCCAAGCCCCGATCTTGTAGTTGCCAGGCTATCGAGCGGATAAATTCGTAGGCTTGGATCGGATCGAGCGCGCATTCGGTGGGATTACTTTCTTCTAAGCTCGCCTCGATCGGCGCGTGAATTAACGAGGCGAGTCCTAATCCTTTTAATAAAATCTCTTGCGGGTGTTCGATCGCCCGTCCGTTCGTGTAATAGATCTCGCCCGACTCTTCCCAGATCGATCGGGCCGTGACGAGAACTTTTTCATCATCTAAGGCTTGTAACGCGTAAACTAATCGCCACGTTTCCCCATCGGGTGACGGGGGATGTAGCGAGAAACAGACTCGATACTGATTCTCGATCGAGAGTCGATTATCGAGGGGGATCAGGTTTTCTTGAATCGGGAATACCCAGTTAGAATAAGCGTTCGCTAACCGCTGGAACGTGTTCGGATCGATCGCTATCTGTCGATCGGTATCGCTCAGGGATTGTAACCAGGGACGCGTGAAAAGAGACGGGGAGATCGCGCTCTTACTGTCTACAGAACCGCGAACGCGCGCGTCGATAATATTGCGGAGGAAATCGAGCAGGATAACCCGCGTGTCCTCTCCCCCCCGATACGCTTGACAGATTTTCGGCGCGGTTTGAATGAACTTGGCGAAACGGGAACGATCGAGCGTGCTATCGAGCAGGGGATACCACCAACTCTCGAAGTTTTCCCCGTCCGGATTCGCGATTCCCGCGAGAAATTTTCCCCGCGCGAGTAAATCCAAACTCCAGCGATGAACGTACAGCCAGAATCGCAGATCGTTCCCGATTCCCTCCACCGTCCCCAAAGGTAATCTCGTCAAAAGTCCCGCGCTCGTCGCGACATCGAGGGCGATTCCCGACACGCGCCAAGTCTGTAATCTCGTGGATTTCGCGGACGGATCGAGAGATTGTTCGCCTAGGAACGGAAGAAGATATTTTTTTCGGGGAGGCGAGTAACTCGGTAAGGTGATTTCTTCCTCGGTAACGTTCGCTTTATCGAGTTTTACCTCAAAAGATTGAAGCTTCCGAATTAGTTCCGAAGAATCTAAACAGAACGGGTGAAAATCGAGGTTTTCCAGTTCTCCGACCTCGATCGTTCGCCATCGTTCCCCCCAGATAAAAAAATAGCTGACCCCGGATCGAACCATCCAATTCCCGTGTAAAGTAGTCATTATCGATCGGTAAAATCCTTAGATAAATTGTTTTTTCCGAAAAACTTGTCGATCGCCTTCAGAACTATCGGTCGGAACAAATCGTCATTCTAGTCAGGCTCCAAATCGCGGGCGGTTCCCGAAGATCGTCCTTGTATTGTAGTTGACGGGCGATGCTTTCTCAAGCAAGATCGAGTCGAAACCCTTTTCCCCACTGCGCTCATCCCTTTCGCCATCGAGGCCGAGATCATGAATAAGTCGATCTTTCTAACCCTTGCCCTCGGTTTTCCGATTCTCTGTATTTCCCCCACGCGAGCGGAGGATCTTAACCAATTACAGCAACTCCTTTCCACCAATCAATGCAACTTATGCGATCTCTCTAGGGCGGGTCTCGTTCAATCTAACCTATCCGGCGCGAGATTGAGCGGGGCGAATCTCCGGGGCGCGAACTTGAGTCAGGCGAATTTAAGCGGTGCCGATCTCGATGGTGCGGATTTAACGGGCGCGATTTTATTCGGGGCGAACTTGACGGGGGCGAATCTCCGGGGCGCGATTTTAAACGGGACGGATCTCCGGAACGCGTATCTAGTCAATGCCGAGTTCGGCGGGGCGACCCTGGAGAAAACTTTCCTACGCGGCGCGGTCGGGATTCCCCTGGAAGCGGCCACTCCCGAACTCTTTTATACGTTAGGCATCGACGACACGCGACAGGGACAGAACGCGGAAGCGATCGAGAATTTCAATCGAGCTTTGACGATTAATCCCGATTTCGCGCCGGCCTATCTCGCGCGGGCGATCGCCAATTTCCATCTCGGGAACAACACCCTTGCGGCCGATGACGCGCGAACCGCCTCGACTCTCTTCGAGCGCCAGAATAATCCGGAAGGCCAAAAGGCGGCGGAAGACTTTATCCAAGGGATGGAACTCGCGCTGAAACCGAAAAAAGAGCCGGGGCAAACCTCGTCCCTCGATCGCGTCGTACAGGGGATCGGTTCGGTATTGTTACAGTTCGTGATTCCCTTTCTCGGTTTCCTGTAATTTCGGGAGGCGGGAGGCGATCGGCAATAGGTAGGAGCGTAATATTTAGGAATCTCCCTCATCTCTCTCATCCCCCATGCTTAGTACAGAACTCTGGCAAGCCCATCAAGATATCGCCCGCGAGTGCCTCGATCATCCTTTCGTGCGGGGAATCGCCACCGGGACGCTCGATCGAGATCGTTTCGCGTTTTATGTCGGTCAGGACGCGTTTTTCCTCGAATCTTTCGCCCGTTCCTATAGTATCGCCGCCGCGAAAGCTCCCGACTGGAAGGGATTCCGGGTTTTCCAGCGGTTAGCGACCGGGGTTTTAGAAGAATTACAGCTACACGAAACCTACGCGCTTCGCTGGGGGGTGGATCTGCGAACGGTACGGCCCGCCCCGGCAACGCGCCACTATACCGATTTTCTCCTGGCGACCGCCTGGGCGAAAGACCCCGGAGCGATCGCCGTGGCCATGTCACCCTGTATGCGTCTATACGCTTTCTTGGGTCGGGAATTAGCCGGGGAGAGGATTTCTGAGAACCCTTACCAAGATTGGATCGACACATACAGTTCGTCGGAATTTGAAGAATTAGCGTGTGAGTTAGAGAGATTGGTCGATAAATACGCGGTATCGGGCGAGGAAAGTTATTCTTCCTACCGTTACGCTCTCGATCGCGAGCGAGACTTTTTTGAGGCCGCGATCGAGAGGGGCGAACCTTAAAATCCCGCGCGGGTAATGTTAAGAAATATAAATAACGCTAAGATTAGGGGAGAAAAAATCGTCATCATAAAGTAATGTACAACTCGCGACCGACCGAAAACGAACTGTTGAAAGCCGTTCTGGAGCCGTTGTTAGAGGACTTCCGGGAATGGTTCTCCCGCGCCCGAGCGCTCTTGGAAACCGAGAGATTATCGTTTTTATCGATCGAGGAACAGGAGGATCTGCTCGATCGGGTAAAACGCTCTCAACAGGAAGTGGCCACGGCCGATGCCCTGTATCGAGCGACGGGAGGACAGGCCGGAATCGAGGCCCGGATGTTATTTCACTGGCATCAACTGGTGGCGGAGTGTTGGAGGGTGTCGAGTCGGTGGCGATCGTTCCGGGGAAAGGTATAAATCGCTCTCGCGGATCGGGAGCGTGACCGTGACCTTTTTGATAAGCTAGAGAATCGATCGGGTTTTCGAGATAAGTTTTTGAAATTCGGAATTTCCGCGAAACCGCAACGGGAGGATTGGCTAATGTTACATCTGCTCTATATTGTCGCTTTCACGATCATCGCTTTTCTGACGATCGGGAATCTGGTCCGGAGTTTACTGACCGTCAGCATGGACTCTCAGAAACGTCCGACGGGTTCGTCCAATCGAAACCATCCCTACGGCTACCCGACGGCCTCCCATCCCGAACTATTAGATGACGCGGGACAGCCGATTAACGAACCGCTTTTGGTGATCCGTTCCGTTACGGTAGAGGATGCCCGTCAACAGTTGGACGCGATCTATAACGCTTCCCCCGGCCAGCCGAAAGAGTGGGAAGACGACAAATAATCGATCGGGTGTCGGTGAATCAGAGCGACTATATTTATTTACACGGTTTCGCCTCCGGGCCGCGCTCGGCGAAAGCCGCTTTTTTTCGCGAGCGTTTCCGGGAGTTACGGAGATCGATCGAGACTCCCGATCTCAACGGCGAGAATTTTTCCACGTTAACCCTGACCCGACAGATCGAGCGCGTGGGTCGGGAGCGGTTAGCTTCCGGGTCTCCCGTCACGTTGATCGGTTCGAGTTTGGGCGGATTAATGGCGGCCTGGCTGGCCGAGAAATATGTCGCGGTGCGAGGCTTGGTTTTACTAGCTCCCGCTTTCGGTTTCCCCCGACGACCACCGACGGAAGAGATGGAGGAAACGCTGAGAGAATGGGAGAGATCCGGGTGGTTATCGGTTTATCACTACGGCTACGGGCGATCGCTCCCGATTCACTACGAGTTCGTTCGCGACGCGGGCATCTATCGGGAGGAGGATTTAACCCGCCCCGTTCCCACCCTGATCCTTCACGGTCGTTCGGACGGGGTGATCCCGATCGAACGAAGTCGGGAGTACGCGCGCTCCCGTCCCCACGTACAATTAATCGAATTAGATAGCGATCACGCGCTCACCGACGTTCTGCCGAGAATCTGGACGGAAACGCGGAATTTTTTAGAGCTATAAGGAAATTTTTGTTTTCCCGAGACAATTCTCGATCGCCCGCGAACGAAAACCCCTTTTCTGACTCGAAAAGGGGTTCGCCGAGATAATTCCCGGAAAGTCGATCGGGTCTATCTACCAAAGTCCCCGAATAGGAGCGGCCGCGGGAGCGGGAACGGGAGTGGGTTCGGCGGTGAAGGTGCGGGTTTCCGGAGCGAGAGGGGGAAGGCCGGTAGAGGTTTCGGAGCGGTTGAGTTCCTCGATCAATCGAGCGGTATTGCCGTTATACGAGGTTTCCGATTTCAGTTTCAAGCGGGAGATCCAATAGGGGTGAGCCTTGCCGATATAGACTAACTTACCGTCCACGACCTGTAAGATCACGTCGTCACCACCCATCGCGTCGCCGACCACCCGTTGGCTAGTTCCGTAGGGCGCGAGATCGGCGGCCATAATGTCTTTCCCGTCCACGGTAACGGCTCTCATCAACTCGATCGACATGATGCCGCCAACGGTTCCCCGCACGCGACCGAGAACGTATTGAGTCGGGTCCATCTGCGGTTCTTGCCGGTAGGTTTCGTGGCCGCGCAGTTGGCTGAGAAGAATACCTTGCGGTTCCGCTTTGACGGGGCTCGCGCAGAGGGCGGTCACGGTCAGTAATCCGGCGGTTCCCAGCAGAGGAAGCATCTTGTTAAACATGAATTACCTCACTCGAAAAAATCGGTAAATTTCTAATTGACGTTTTAGATTATAGCGCGGTTCCCAAAATTGTCGAGATTGGCACATACTCCTTTAACAATTGTCGGCGCGTTTCCCTTTTACCTTACAAAAAGTCCTAGAGGGAGACGGCTCCCTCTAGACAGAATTCCCCGGATGGTCTCCCCGGGCTTACGGCGCGGGCGATCGCTCCGGAGCGATCGGTTTCACGGGTTCCGAACCCTCGCCGCGGGCGGAACGCCATCGATCGAGGGTCCCGCGAAAGCGATCGATCCAAGGGTTCGCCCGCGGGGGATTCGGTTCGGCGGGAGGCGGTTCGATCGTCGGGGTTTCGGTCGCTTCCGTCTCTGCGGGGAGGACGATTTCGGGGGGGGCTACCGGTTCCGCGGCGGTCACTTGTCCCTCGTCGGGAAGAACGAGACGCGGCAGTTGTACCGGTTCGGCTGTCGGGGTTTCGAGGTCTTCGGGAAGAACCAGTTCGGGTAATGGGAGGGGCGGACTCTCGATCGGCGTTTCCGCTTTCCCGACTTCTTCGGGAATTTTGAGGGCGGGGAGTTCGATCGGCTCCGGCGTTTCTTCCGCGACCGGTTCTTCTACCGCGGGAGGGATTTCTTCGGTGGCGGTCGGTTCCTCGATCGGTTCGGGAATGGCTTCGGTTTCCGTTACGGGAGCGGGTTCTTCCTCGATCGCCGGTTCTTCCCCGATGACGGGGGTCGCCGTATAGTTCGGATCGACGATTTTCCGGGCGATCGGGACGGGGATCTCGCCTTTGACTAGCTTGGTAAGCGAGTCCTCGTAAGCGGGATCGTAGGTAATTAACCGGGCGGTCGTGTTGAAAACGTTCTCGATCACGTTCCCTTTTTCGTCGATAAATTCCAGTTTTACTAAATTATCGCCTTTGTCAAAGCCTTGCAGATAGATGGGTTCCCAGGTATCGAGGAGGAAACTCTCGCCGTTGACGGTGACGCGTACCCGCCAGTCGCGGATCTCGTCGGCCTCGCTCTCTCGGGCGACAACGTGCAGGGGGGCGTTCGCCAGGTAAAAATCGAGCAGGATCGGTTCGGCCCCGTAGACTCCCCGCGGACGGTTGTAAGTCAGGACGGGGAGTTTCGGGTCGGGCGCGTTGCTACCGGTTTTGGTTTTAACGTGGAAGGTGGTACGGGCGTAAGCCCCGTCATTTTTAAAACTCTCGTGCCAGGGACGGGCGGCGAACACTCGCAGGGTATGGGTTCCGGGACTAAGATCCCCCAGGGTCACGGGTCCGGAGAGGTCGTGGATCTCCCGGGCCGGTTCGTTATCGAGGACGAGGGATAGATAGGGGCCGAGATCGAGTTCGGGATCTTGAAAAACGGGCAGATCGGTCACTTGTAACTCGACGTTTACGGTGGTGCCTTCAAAGAGTTGGTCGGGCGCGGGGCTAAGGATAGCGACCTGCGGCGCGTAGCGATCGAGGCTTTTGTGAAGTTCTCGAATCGCCGGGGGCGGGGCGACCTCGGACAGTTTGCCGTGAACGACCGGCAGGTTCGGGGAATCGGGAGAGGGCCGGTCGGTAGCGGTCAGGCGATCGCTACAGGCCGTCACCAGAAAGGCGAGTATCCCGATCGAGAGATAAACGCCGAGGGTTTTCATCGATATATATCTATAAATTCGGGATAGCACGTTCCTCCGCGTCGGTAGTAAAGGGTAAAAGTTTCGCGGTCTGTCGATCGGGTCGCGGGGGGCGATCGGGACAGAATCCTGTTTGATCGACTTAATTTTACTGAATTACTGCATTGTTTTTGGGAGATCGATCGATTGAATTTTCTCGATGGCGCGGCGGCGGGAGCGGGAAAAAACGGACGGAATCCGGTTTATCGATCGATTTTTGGTTCCATCGGCGCGTTTTCTGCCCTCTCGCCCGCCCGCCCGTAGCAGAAAACGCCGCTCGTATCAAGGGTTAAGACAATTTTAATTATTGTTAAGCGTCTCGGACGAAGCAGAGAGGGAAGATTTATTATCAACTATTGATGCTTTTGGCTGGAATCTAATCAAAATAGGACAGTCGAGCTAGATTAACAAAAGGGAATCGGTTCACCGCTTGCCTTTCCGCTGTTAAAAAATCTATCCTCAAAGAAAACGCTAAGTCCATTGTCGAGAGAGGAGAGTCCTCATGGCAATCAGTCCTCCCCCCAGAGAGGCGAAAGTTAAGGTAACTGTCGATAAAGACCCGGTGGCCACCTCCTTCGAGAAGTGGGGACAACCGGGCCACTTCGATCGCACTTTAGCGAAAGGTCCCAAAACCACGACCTGGATTTGGAACCTTCACGCCAACGCCCACGATTTTGACAGCCAAACGAGCGACCTAGAAGATATTTCTCGGAAAATCTTCAGCGCCCACTTCGGGCATCTAGCCGTTGTCTTCGTCTGGCTGAGTGGAATGTACTTCCACGGCGCGAAATTTTCTAACTATGAAGCTTGGTTAACCGACCCCACCCACATCAAACCCAGCGCCCAGGTGGTCTGGCCGATCGTCGGTCAGGGCATCCTCAACGCGGATGTCGGTGGCGGATTCAGCGGTATCCAGATCACCTCGGGCCTGTTCTATCTATGGCGGGCTTCCGGCTTTACCAACAGCTACCAGCTATACTGCACCGCCATCGGCGGTCTGGTGATGGCCGGTCTGATGCTATTCGCCGGTTGGTTCCACTACCACAAACGGGCGCCGAAGCTCGAGTGGTTCCAAAACGTGGAATCGATGATGAACCACCACCTCGCCGGATTACTCGGTTTGGGTTCCCTGTCTTGGGCCGGACACCAGATTCACGTTTCGTTACCCGTTAACAAACTGCTCGATGCCGGTGTCGCTCCCCAGGATATTCCCCTGCCCCACGAGTTCATTCTCGATCCGAGCAAGATGGCCGAGTTGTATCCCAGCTTCGCCCAGGGAATTCTCCCCTTCTTCACCCTGAACTGGGGCGTGTATTCCGATTTCCTCACCTTCAAAGGTGGCTTGAACCCCGTTACCGGTGGTCTGTGGCTGTCCGATACGGCGCACCATCACCTGGCGATCGCCGTGTTGTTCATCATCGCCGGCCATATGTACCGGACCAACTGGGGTATCGGTCACAGCATGAAGGAGATCCTGGAAAACCACAAAGGACCCTTCACCGGTGAGGGACATAAAGGACTCTACGAGATCCTGACCACCTCCTGGCACGCGCAGTTAGCGATCAACCTAGCGTTACTCGGTTCGCTAACGATCATCGTGGCCCACCACATGTACGCCATGCCGCCCTATCCCTACCAGGCGATCGACTACGCCACCCAACTATCCCTGTTCACTCACCATACTTGGATCGGTGGCTTCTTGATCGTCGGCGCGGGAGCGCACGGCGCGATCTTCATGGTTCGGGACTACGATCCGGCCAAGAACGTGGACAACCTGCTCGATCGGGTGATCCGTCACCGCGACGCGATCATCTCCCACCTCAACTGGGTCTGTATTTTCCTCGGCTTCCATAGCTTCGGACTCTACATCCACAACGACACCATGCGCGCCCTCGGTCGCCCCCAAGATATGTTCTCGGATACGGCGATCCAACTCCAACCGGTGTTCGCGCAGTGGGTGCAAAATATCCACACCCTCGCCCCCGGCGGCACCGCTCCCAACGCTCTAGCCCCCGCTAGTTACGCGTTCGGTGGTGGTGTGGTCGCCGTGGCCGGCAAGGTAGCGATGATGCCCATCGCGCTCGGCACCGCCGATTTCATGGTGCATCACATCCACGCTTTCACCATCCACGTAACGGTGTTGATCCTCCTCAAAGGGGTTCTCTACGCTCGTGGCTCCCGCTTGATTCCCGATAAGGCGAATCTCGGTTTCCGTTTCCCCTGCGACGGCCCCGGCCGTGGCGGTACCTGCCAAGTTTCCGGTTGGGATCACGTTTTCCTCGGTCTGTTCTGGATGTACAACTCCCTGTCGGTGGTGATTTTCCACTTTAGCTGGAAAATGCAATCCGACGTGTGGGGAACCGTCGCCCCGGATGGCACCGTGACCCACGTTACCCTCGGTAACTTCGCGCAGAGCTCCATCACGATCAACGGTTGGTTACGCGATTTCCTCTGGGCGCAAGCGGCTCAAGTCATTAACTCTTATGGCTCCGCCCTTTCCGCCTACGGGATCATGTTCCTCGCGGGACACTTCGTTTTCGCGTTCAGCTTGATGTTCCTGTTCAGCGGTCGCGGCTACTGGCAAGAACTGATCGAGTCGATCGTCTGGGCGCACAACAAACTCCGCGTCGCTCCCGCGATTCAACCCCGCGCTCTGAGCATCATTCAGGGTCGCGCGGTCGGGGTAGCCCACTACCTCCTCGGCGGTATCGTGACGACTTGGGCGTTCTTCCTCGCTCGAAGTCTATCGATCGGCTAACCGGGCGCCCGTCCCTTGCCAATCCCGATCGAACGGATTGGCAAGATCCTATCAAAACGCTCTAGAGTAAGTATGATAGGGACAAGACCCGCCCTAGGGTCGGCAGACCCACTTAACAACCGTTTATTGACCGAACCCCTGTAATGATTTCCTTTTACGGGGGCGAGTGAAAAAACAAGGAAATGACCAGCACTCGTGTAAGAGCCTCAGTTATTTAGAGAGGAGAATTTCCTAAACAGCTATGGCAACTAAATTCCCCAAATTTAGCCAAGACCTAGCCCAAGATCCAACGACTCGTCGGATCTGGTACGGGATCGCCACAGCCCACGACTTTGAAAGTCATGATGGAATGACCGAGGAAAATCTCTATCAAAAGATTTTCGCCTCCCACTTCGGACACATCGCCATCATCTTTCTGTGGACTTCCGGCACCCTATTCCACGTCGCGTGGCAAGGTAACTTCGAGCAGTGGATCAAAGATCCCCTCAATATCCGCCCGATCGCCCACGCGATCTGGGACCCCCACTTCGGCAAAGGCGCGGTTGATGCCTTCACCCAAGCGGGCGCTTCTAACCCCGTTAACATCGCTTATTCCGGTGTATACCACTGGTTCTACACCATCGGGATCACCTCCAACCAAGACCTGTACCAAGGCGCGGTGTTCTTGCTAATCCTCTCGGCCCTGTTCCTGTTCGCCGGCTGGCTCCACTTGCAACCCAAGTTCCGTCCTAGCCTCGCCTGGTTCAAGAACGCCGAGTCCCGCATGAACCACCACCTCGCCGGTCTGTTCGGGGTTAGCTCTCTGGCCTGGACGGGACACCTCGTTCACGTCGCCATCCCGGAATCGCGCGGTCAGCACGTCGGTTGGGATAACTTCCTCTCTACCCCCCCTCACCCCGCGGGCTTACTGCCCTTCTTCACGGGCAACTGGGGCGTGTACGCGCAGAATCCCGACACCGCTAACCACGTTTTCGGTACGGCGCAAGGCGCGGGAACCGCGATCTTGACCTTCCTCGGTGGCTTCAACCCCCAAACCGAATCCCTCTGGCTGACGGATATGGCGCATCACCATCTGGCGATCGCCGTGATCTTCATCGTTGCCGGTCATATGTACCGCACCAACTGGGGCCTCGGCCACAGCATGAAGGAGATCCTCAACGCCCACCGTCCCCCGAGCGGTAAGTTAGGAGCGGGTCACAAAAACCTGTACGACACGGTTAACAACTCCCTCCACTTCCAACTCGGTCTCGCTCTCGCCTCTCTCGGCGTGGTGACTTCCCTGGTGGCGCAACATATGTACTCGATGCCCCCCTACGTCTTCATGGCGAAGGACTATACCACCCAAGCGGCTCTCTACACCCATCACCAGTACATCGCTGGTTTCCTGATGGTCGGCGCGTTCGCTCACGGTGCTATCTTCTGGGTACGTGACTACGATCCCGAAGCGAACAAAGACAACGTTCTCGCCCGGATGCTCGAACACAAGGAAGCGATCATCTCCCACTTAAGCTGGGTGTCTCTCTTCCTCGGTTTCCACACCCTCGGTCTCTACGTTCACAACGACGTGGTGGTCGCTTTCGGTACTCCCGAAAAACAAATCCTGATCGAACCCGTTTTCGCGCAGTGGATTCAAGCCTCTCACGGAAAACTTCTCTACGGGTTTAACGTTCTGCTATCGAACCCCGATAGCGTCGCTTCGACCGCTTACCCCAACTACGGTAACGTTTGGCTACCGGGCTGGTTAGAGGCGATCAACAGCGGTACGAACTCCCTATTCTTAACCATCGGCCCCGGTGACTTCCTCGTTCACCACGCCATCGCCCTCGGTCTCCACACCACCACCTTGATTCTCGTCAAAGGCGCGTTGGATGCCCGCGGCTCGAAACTGATGCCCGACAAAAAAGACTTCGGGTACGCCTTCCCCTGCGACGGCCCCGGTCGTGGCGGTACTTGCGACATCTCCGGTTGGGATTCCTTCTACCTCGCCATGTTCTGGATGCTGAACACCCTGGGCTGGTTGACCTTCTACTGGCACTGGAAACACCTCGGTGTGTGGCAAGGTAACGTCGCTCAATTCAACGAAAACTCTACCTACCTGATGGGCTGGTTCCGCGATTACCTCTGGGCGAACTCCGCGCAGTTAATCAACGGCTACAACCCCTACGGTGTGAACAACCTCTCGGTCTGGGCGTGGATGTTCCTCTTCGGACACCTCGTTTGGGCGACCGGTTTCATGTTCCTCATCTCTTGGCGCGGTTACTGGCAAGAGTTGATCGAGACCATCGTTTGGGCGCACGAGCGCACTCCTCTGGCGAACCTGGTTCGTTGGAAAGATAAGCCCGTCGCTCTGTCGATCGTTCAGGCTCGTTTGGTCGGTCTAGCTCACTTCACCGTCGGCTATATCTTCACCTACGCCGCCTTCTTGATCGCTTCGACCGCCGGTAAGTTCGGCTAAACTCGACAAGTTAGGTAACTAACGAAATCCCCCGCCGCCCGGTGGGGGATTTTTCATTTTGAACGCGGGGCGTAGTTCTCGATCGAATTAATAATTTTAATAATTCCTCTCGACGAGGGCGATTTTCCACTGGCCGCTTTGATTGGTTTCAAAAGCTACCCGACTACCGTCACCGCTAATGGTGGGATTCCGCACCGTCCCGCGGACATTGGCCGTTAAGAGTTCCGATCGCCCCGAATCGCGATCGTACACCATCACGTCAGCTTTACCGCGCTCGGTGGAGATATAGGCGATAAACCGTCCGTCCCCGTTTAACGCGGGTTGATCCTGACGGGAATCGCGACGGTTTAAATTCGGTAGGTTGACTAATCTTCGTTCCTGTAAATCGAACAGGTAAATACTCCGGCGGCCCGATCGATCCGAGGCGAACGCGAGATAACGCCCGTCCCCGCTATAACTGGGCGATTCGTCGGCCGCGAAACTATTCAACCCGCCGGCGGGAACCTGGGGCGTGACCAACAGCGCGGAATTACAGCCGGTCGCCCCGAAAATCAGCCAGATGAAAACGAAAAATCGTCTCGATCGAACAAAACGAAATTTAGTTTTCATCTTGACTTTTTCCTTAGTTTGTGCTAGTAGCTATCGTCTTTAGTTGCGGTTTTCAGGGTTAATAACTGGTTCGCTTCCCCGAGGCTATCGGCGATCGCTTCGCGGAGGGGCAGATCGATCGTCGGTTCGGCGAGGACTTCCTGCGCTTGTTGGCGGATCTCCGCGCCGGTTTCGGGGGACGCTCGATCGAGTTCCTGTAAGCGTTCGGGTAATCGCTCGATCGGGATAGACGTATCCATTGGTTCGCGCTCCTGCAAACGTTGTTCTCTTCCCCATTCTAGAGAGCCGGACGCGCCGCCCGTTCCCGAACCCCCTTTTATTTAAGATTCTCACCGTTCGCGAGCGTTGTCTCAGAGAAACCGATAACGTTTCTTCACGTCCCGGCGGATCTTCCAAGTGCAGGACATCCCCGCGGGAAAGGTGACGAGATCGCCCGCGCCCATTTCTACCGGTTCCCCACCGTCGGGAGTGACTACCACCTCCCCCTCGACAAAATAACAGGTTTCATCGCTGTCATACGTCCAGGGGAATTCCGAGATTCCCTTCGTCCAGATCGTCCAGCCCGTCACGTCTAAACTCTCTAAACGTTCCGGGCTAATTTGTCGTTCGATCGCGATGCCGAAGGTTTGTTGGCTAGTCGTCATAATTTTTCGGAGAAGTCATATCGACATCGTTTACAAACTTTTCAGCCAGTTTTGAAGGGGATTTGGGAGAACGATCCGCTGTCGCGAGTATCGATCGATACAGACATGACGGGTTCGCGCTTTCCCCACCGCTTTCTCCGTATTTTCGCCGAGAAAAATCGTGTATTCTAATTCAAATTCCGTGTCGGCGATCGAGATCGGGTGAATTTGAACTCGCAGTCGATCGCCACAGAAAAGAGGATGGAAAAATTGGATTTCCGCCTTAGCGATCGGGATGGCGATCGGGGAATCATCGAGAAAGTCCCGTAAAAAAATCCCCGATCGGGCTAACGATTCCTCGTAGGCTTCGTGACAGATCGAGAGGAGATTCGCGAAGTAGATAACTCCCGCCGCGTCGGTATCGGCCAAACGGATCGAACGAGTGTAAATCATAACGGTTACGGATTCGGTTATCTTAGAACAGATCGACCCCATTAAACTCCTGTTGTTTGGCGTTAGCCGCTTCGCCGCAAGTGCGCGGGGTGGGGAATAATTTCCCCGGATTGGCTAACCCTTTCGGGTTAAAACAATCGCGAACGTAGCCCATCGTTTCCAGATCGATCTCGTTAAACATCGCGGGCATATAGCAACTCTTATCCACGCCGATGCCGTGTTCTCCCGATAAACTTCCGCCCACGCGGACGCAGACTTTCAAGATTTCTCCGCCCAACTCTTCCACTTCTTCCCACGCGCCTTTCACCTTATTATCGTAGAGAATCAACGGGTGAAGATTGCCGTCTCCCGCGTGGAAAACATTGGCGATTTTATAGCCGTATTTTTCTCCTAACGCGTTAATTTCCTGTAAGACTGGCGCGAGTTGACTGCGGGGAATCACGCCATCTTGAACGAAATAATTCCGACTCATTTTACCCGCCGCCGCGAAAGCCGCTTTCCGTCCTTTCCAGAGTTTTAATCTCGTTTCCGCGTCGTTCGCCGCGGTAATATTCCGCGCCCCGTTCTGACGGCAGATCTCGCCGACGCGATGTTTATTGGCGGCAACTTCTACCGCCAATCCGTCTAATTCTACTAATAAAACCGCTTCCGCGTCTCGGGGATAACAACCGGTAGCTACCACGTCCTCGACCGAGTTAATGCTGAGATTATCCATGATCTCCATGCCCGCGGGAATGATGCCGGATTTGATGATATCCGCGACCGTTTGCCCCGCCGCTTCGACACTGGTGAAATCGGCGAGTAAAACACAGATCGATTCCGGGGTTTTCAGAATCCGTAACGTGATTTCCGTGGCGATGCCTAGCGTTCCCTCGGAACCGACGAATACACCGGTGAGATCGTAGCCGGGAGTTTCGGGGACGAATCCACCGGTGTCGAGAATCGAACCGTCGGGAATGACGATTTTTAAGCCTAATACGTGATTGCTGGTGACTCCGTATTTGAGACAGTGAACGCCGCCGGAATTTTCGGCCACGTTACCGCCGATCGAGCAGATAATTTGACTGGAAGGATCGGGCGCGTAGTAAAATCCCGCCCCGCTAACCGCTTGTGTCACCCAGTTATTAATCACCCCCGGTTGCACGACAACGCGCTGATTATCGAGATCGATCGAGAGAATCCGATTCATCCGCGCCGTGACGATTAAAACGCCGTTTTCGAGGGGTAACGCGCCCCCGGATAAGCCGGTTCCCGCACCTCTCGCCACCCACGGGATCTCTTTCTCGTGACAGATTTTCACGATCGCCGCGATCTGTTCGGTAGTACGGGGAAGTACCACGAGGGCGGGTCTTTGTCGATATCCCGTGATACCATCGCATTCGTAGGTTAATAGCTCGTCTTTTCGACGGATAACGCCGTCTTTGCCGACGATCGTTTCAAATTCTCGGGCTACCGTCTGGATCGGATCGGGGGGAGATTTCAGGAACATAGCTTCCGCTTAGGCGTTGGGACTGTTCGTATTGTATCGGGAAAGTCCCCCGACCCCGATCGAGCGTCCGTATCGCGTTCGGCGTTTAATAAGATAGGGGGAGAGGCGCGAGGCTCGATCGATCTCCTGTCCCGATCGCCTTAGAGATAAATCACCCGAAAATCGGATTATTAGGAAAAAAACAAGCTTGATTTTAGATTTACAGCAAGTAACTTTAACGGTGCGCCGGGGAACGTCCCATCTCTTACAGGATGTCACCTTTTCCGTCGAACGCGGGGAACGAGTGGGAATTATCGGGGCTTCCGGCGCGGGGAAAACGTCGCTGTTACGGCTTCTCAACCGTCTCCAAGATGCCACGACCGGGGAGATTTTTTTCGAGGGGAAATCCAATCGACAGTTTCCCGTCGGGCAGTTGCGTCGGGAGATCGTTCTCGTCCCGCAGGAACCGAAATTATTAGAGTTAAAAGTACGGGAATCGCTGGTTTATCCGTTGGAATTACAGAAGCTACCGCGACGGGAAATTCTCGATCGCTTAGAACACTGGACGGCGCGGATCGGCATTCCGGAAGCGTGGTTCGATCGCACCGAATTACAATTATCCCTCGGTCAACGGCAGTTAGTATCGATCGCGCGGGGTTTACTATTGCAACCGAAAATTCTCCTCCTCGATGAACCCACGTCCGCGCTAGACGTGGGAACCGCGACGCGATTGTTCGAGGTATTGGCGAATTTACCGGATTTAACGATTATTATGGTTAACCATCAACTAGAATTCGTCAAAACCTTCGCCGATCGGGTGATCTATTTACAACGGGGACGGGTATTAGAAAATCGAGTCAGATCGTCGATCGATTGGGAGGAAATCCGCGCTCGTCTGGTAGCTTCGGAACAACAGAACTCGATCGATGAGTGGGAGGATTAATGAACTCACCACTCGTTCCGCTCCCGACGGGGTAAAGATTTCGGGGAAAAATCGAACCTCGATCGAGTTGACTTCCCCGATCTTTCCCGCGGTCTTTTAGTATGGCTCGATGAGTTGCAATAGATTCGTGACGTGGAATAAATAGCTTCGATCGTTCAGGGTTTCCGGGGAGAGTCTCCCGCGGACGATCGCGCTCTGTACCAAGGTGATCGGTGTGACCTTTCTCGATTTTATCCCCACCAGAAAAGCGCCGTTACTCGGGATTCCTTGTTTCTCGAAATAGCCTTGATAACCGAGATGAACGAGATAAAAAGGTTCGAGTCGGGGGGCATTTTCGCCCGAGTTCGTTGCCGCCCGAGTCGAGGGAATCGACAGGGTGGACAGGAAGAAAACGGATAAAACTCCCAGCAAGAAACGTTTCATATTTTTTCCCCTCGCCGATCGAGAGCGGGATCTCGATCGGGGAAGACCTCGATCGACTTCTATAACCCAGTTAATCCCCGATCGCGCGATCGTTCATCTTTCCCGGGTATTTCTCGTGAATTTCTTCGGGAATAGTTCTCGAAGGCTGTTAGCAATCCGACTCCAGCGATGGCAAGACTCATCAAAAATCTCTCGCGCGCTTCATTCTAAATGCCTGAAAATTTGACCGTAAAGAATCCGGGCAGAATAAAGATCGATTTTTCGGGATTAACTCCCTAATTTATTCCGTTTCCTCCCTCCTGACTCCTGACTCCTATCTCCTGTCTCCTTTCCCTGACGAAAAATTTGGTTTTCGGTAAAAAAGGCTACCGATCGAAGCCTAGCCATCTCGACCGACAGCTTAAGAAATAGAAAAGGAATCGCGCTCGATCGGAACCCGCGCGATAAAAGGAAATAAAGAAAGCACTAGCAACGAATTTCTATGACGAAACGCACCTTCGGAGTGATCGGACTCGCCGTAATGGGGGAAAATCTCGCCCTCAACGTCGAGAGTCGCGGCTTCCCTATCGCGGTCTATAACCGCACGAGCGCCAAAACCAAAGAATTCATGGAAACCCGCGCCGTCGGTAAAGATGTCAAAGCCGCCTATACCCTAGAAGAATTCGTACAGATACTCGAAAGACCCCGGAAAATCCTCGTCATGGTCAAAGCCGGTTCCCCGGTCGATGCCGTGATCGAACAACTCAAACCCCTTCTCGACGAGGGGGACATGATTATCGATGGCGGTAACTCCCTCTACGAGGATACCGAAAGACGCACCCGCGACCTAGAATCCACCACCAAACTCGGATTCGTCGGCATGGGAGTTAGCGGGGGAGAGGAAGGCGCGTTACACGGCCCCTCGCTGATGCCGGGGGGAACCGAATTCGCGTACCGGGAACTCGAACCGATTCTGACGGCGATCGCCGCTCAGGTCGATGATGGCCCCTGCGTCACCTACATCGGCCCCGGCGGCGCGGGACATTACGTGAAAATGGTTCACAACGGCATCGAGTACGGCGATATGCAGTTAATCGCCGAAGCTTACGATGTGATGAAAAACGGTCTAGGATTGACCAACGAACAGCTACAAGCCACCTTCGCCGAGTGGAACACCACCGACGAGCTAAATTCCTATCTCATCGAGATTACCGCCGATATTTTCAAATACATCGACCCGGAAACCGGGAAACATCTCGTCGATCTCATCCTCGATTCCGCGGGACAGAAAGGAACCGGACGCTGGACGATCGTGAGTTCGTTAGAATTGGGTGTACCGATCCCGACCATGTACGCCGCGGTGAACGCGCGCGTGATGTCCGCGTACAAGGAGGAACGGGTAGCGGCCTCGAAAGAATTACCCGGCCCCGCGGGAACCTATCCCGGCGATACCGCGGCTTTCGTCAATAAGGTGCGGGACGCGCTGTATTGCTCGAAAATGTGTTCCTACGCGCAGGGAATGGCGTTAATCGCCAAAGCCTCGAAGGAATTTAACTACAATATCAGCCTGCCGGAGTCGGCGCGTATCTGGAAAGGCGGCTGTATTATCCGGGCGGGATTTTTGGATAAAATCCGCAAAGCTTTCGCGGAAAATCCCGGCTTACCGAATCTGTTACTCGCGCCGGAGTTTAAACAGAGTATCCTCGATCGACAGGAATCGTGGCGCGAGGTGTTAGTGTTAGCCAATAAGTTAGGCATTCCCGTCCCGGCGTTCAGCGCGTCTCTGGACTATTTCGACAGCTACCGTCGGGCGGATCTACCGCAGAATCTCACGCAAGCGCAACGGGATTACTTCGGGGCGCACACTTACGAACGCGTCGATAAACCGAGAGGCGAATTTTTCCATACCGATTGGATTTCGGCTTCCTAACCGTTTCGGGGCGGGTTCTCTCGCCCTTTTCTATAAAAATCGCAGTTTTTCTGTAAGGGACAAACCGAACAGCGAGGGTTCGGAGTACAGACGAGAGCGCCGAAATCGATCAGCGTCCAGTTCCATTCTTTCAGGTTCCGTTTCGGGGCGATCGCTTCCGCCGCGTCCCACAGATAATGATCCCGCGACTTTTCCCCCCTCCCTTCCAGCCCGAAAAAGCGTTCGAGAATCCGCACCACGTTAGTATCGAGGACGGGGGCGCGTTGCCCGAAAGCCGTGGCTAGAACCGCGTTGGTGGTGTAGCGTCCCACGCCGGGCAGAGTCATCAACTCTTCGGCTCGATCGGGAATTTCCCCCCCGTAAGTCCCCACCAGACGCGCGGCCGATCGATGTAACTGCGACGCGCGAAAGTCCAATCCCAACGGGGCGATCGCTTTTTCGATACTTTCTACGGGCGCGTTGGCGAGGTCTACCACGGTCGGGTATTTTTCGAGGAAAGCGATGTAAACCGGGGTAACGTTCTCGGCCCGCGTTCGGGTGAGAAACATCTCGGCGATGAGAATATGATAGGGATCTTTCGTCTCGCGCCACGGGAAATCGCGGCGATTCTCCCGAAACCAAGCTTTTAAACGGCGACGGAACCACTGGAGTTTCGCGGGATCGATCGCCAGTTCCCGACTTTCCCCGCGACGTTCTAACTGTTCTAGCCGTCGAGATTCGGCCAGATGTTCCGGCAGTTGCCCGTCGATCGCCATTCTCGCGCCGAGTTGACTGTATTCGGCGATCAATCGGTCGGTTAGGGCGATTTTGCGTTCTAGGGTTTCCAAGCGTTCTCTATCGCGTCTTTTTCCCGTTCCCGTTCTCGCGAGGGATTGCCGTAACTCGATCGACTGTCGGTGTAGTTCCTCGATCTCGCGATCGATCGAGTCCGGGAAAGCGATGTCTAGGAGGTTGTCCATAGATGGCCGTTCGATCGGTTCAATACTATTGTATTCAATTCGATCGGGGCGTGGGGAGATGGGATGTCGGGTGTCGGGTGTCGGGTGTCGGGTGTCGGGAGATGAGGGAGTTTTTTTGGGAAAAAGGGGAAGGGGAAAAGGGAAAAGACGACTTTTAAGCCCTTCACCTTTACCCTTTACCCTTTACCCTTTTCTCTACACCCTACACCCCACACCCTATTCTCACGTTTTCTCACAGACTTTTTTCAACTCGTCTAGATTCCAGAACTCGCCACCTAACGCGGAGTATTGAATCTCCTCGAAACAGTTTCGCACCGCGCCTAACGATAGGGGATTGACGAGATAGATAAAAGGAACGTACTCGTTCTGTAAGTGCTGGATCTCGTCGTAAATGACTTTCCGTTTTGCGGGGTCTAATTCTTGCGATCCTTGAATGTATAACTGGGCGATTTTTTCCTCCCAATCGGCCACTTCTTGCCCTTCGAGTGCTTTTCCGGGGGGGGATTGTTGGTTAAACGAGTGTAAGTTTCCATCCACGTACCAGATATTCGGCGCGTGAGGATCGTTATCCCCGGTGAATCCGAGAATGTGCGCTTCCCAATCGAGATCGACATTTAATTTATCGACAAGATTATTAAAAGCGGTCGGCTGAAAATCAACTTTAATTCCAATCTTTGCGAGATCTTCTTTAATTTGCGCTCCCATAAACTGCCTCGTTTTATTTTCCGCATTAGTAATTAGGGTAAAACGAACGGGATTATTATCTTGGTCAACTAACAGATTCTGACCATTGTATTTAAAACCCGCTTCTAAAAGTAATTGTTTCGCTCTTTCGGGATCGTATTGATAACCCTTGAGATTCTTGTCATAGTAGGGAGATTGAATCGACATGAACGAGTTCTGTTCCTGTCCTAATCCCCGATAGATGTTGTCGATCATTCGCTGTCGATCGATCGCGTAGGCGATCGCTTGACGGAATTTCACGTTATTAAACCAGCGGGATTTAATCGGATCTACCAGAGGTTTTCCATTCCGTTTTCCTTTATTAAGATTGAAGCTGAGAAATTGAGTCCCGTAAGCCGGCCCACCGTTATAGATGGTAAAATTCCCTCGATTCTCCTCATTTTTTAACAGAGAAAAATATTCGGGAGTTACCCTGATCGAATCTAAACCCCCCGATCGAAATTGCACTAAAGAAGTATCAGGAGACTCGACGATCGCCCACACCACCCGATCGATGTGCGGTAACTGTTTTCCCTCCTTATCCTTTTTCCAGTAGTACGGATTTTTCTCGAAAATAATCCGTTGTCCCGTGATGTATTCTTTGAGTTTATACGGGCCGCTAAAAACAATTTCTTCGGGAGGTGTATCGATTCCCCAAACCGAAAGAAATTCTAACTTTCCGTCCTTTCCTTTTTTCCGAACCGATTTTTCTAACACGTGTTTCGGTAAGATCGAGACTCCCAGACTATCGAGGAAAGGCGCGTAGGGTTCGGGTATTCTAAATTCTACCCGTCGATCATCGAGTTTTTTGACCGTCGGAAACACTCCTTTTTTACCTATTCGGAAACCATCTTTAGAGTTATTTGGAATATCGGGATTGAGATAGAGATCGTTAAAGCTGAAGACAACATCATCGGCGGTTAACGGCTTTCCATCCGACCATTTTAATCCCTCTCGCAGGGTAAAAATAATACTTAATTTATCGTCGGAAATCTCCCACGATTCCGCTAATCTAGGTTCTTTTTTGCCCGTGATCGGGTTTTCCGCTAACAATCCCTCGTAGGTTAACCCGAAAATATTCGGGGATTCGGCCGAAAGAACCGCATTAAAGGTTTTCGGATCGCCGGGGACGGATTGTACCACTTCATTGCGCGTTTGTCCCTTACCACAAGCCACCAGCGACAGGATTAGAACTCCCGCGATCGCCACCGCCATTACTTTCTTCAACCATTGCATAGATTCGATCTCTATCCTCTGCCAAAAATTCCCGATCCTCTCATCCATCTTCGCGTATTAGCGTCATCGATCGATTAATAATTGTCGATCGATCGATCCGGGCCGCGACCTCTTCCACCTCGTATCTCCCCTCGAAAGCCTCTAGCGCGGACAGCCGTAACGCGAGATCGTAAGCATCTTCCAGCGTTTCCCGTAATTCCGCGTCCGTTAAATAATTTCCCCTCGTTTTTCGCCGTTTATTCACCCGCTGAATTTCTTTCACGGAATTAGCGATCGAAATCTCCCACGATCTCGTCGTTCGGTTTTCTGCCGCTTGTTTAATAAGATGGAGAAGGAGAATTTTCGCGAAACTGAAAATTTTATTCAGCTTGTCATCCTTACTCATCTCGGTCATTTCCTCCACCAGAACCAGCGCTTCGGAAATATTTCCCGCGACGAGTAATTCCTTCAGTTCTAGCAGTTCTTCCATCGCTTTTCTCCATTCGGCGGATTATCGAGATAATCTTTTGATTTTCCCGATTTTTATGCCGTATCACCCGCGATTTTTGCCGAAATCGATCGCTTCGTGTCGGGTTACGATTTCCTATTGGCTACCGTCTTGCCGTCCCAATTCGTAGACCCCGCAGGCGATACAGGCGAGAATTCCGGCGCTAATCGCCCAACTTTCCCCTAAACCGAGTTTAACGCCCCAATTACACAACCCACCGATCGCCAGAAAGGGAAAAATACTGAATAGCGACGCGTAGAAAGCGTTCTGAGATTCGCGCGCGACGCGGGTTCTCTCGAACTCCTCCCGCGAAGTATACAACGATCGCTCGGCGAAATTGAACCAGCGATCGAGGAGTTCGATCACGCGATCGCGAACCCCCGTCAGTCCCAAGTATAAAGCCAACGACCACAGACAGCTACCGGCGATCATCGCGGGTTCGATGGCGATTCGGAAGGGCAGAAATTCACTTAACATAAGGGGGGAGTTTAGAAAAAGTAATCTTCAGCGATCTGCTTTAATAAAGTTTAACAATTCTTGACGCGCGAGAAACGGATGAAGATCTTACAGGTTGTCCCCTCGATTTCCCTGGTGTACGGTGGTCCCAGTCAGATGGTACTCGGTTTATCGGCCGCCCTCGCTAGACTGGGAGAGGACGTGACGGTAATTACCACCGACTCCAACGGGGACACCGGACAAGCGCCCCTCGACGTGCCGTTAGGGGTTCCGATCGAGCAGAATGGTTATAAAATCCTCTATTTTCGCTGTTCCCCGTTCCGTCGCTACAAATTCTCGCTCGATCTCTTCAACTGGTTAAACACCCACGCGCGCGAGTTCGATATCGCCCATATTCACTGTCTCTTTTCCCCCGTTAGCAGTATTTCCGCCTCGATCGCCCGTTCTCGCCGATTACCCTACATTCTCCGTCCCCTCGGAACCCTCGACCCCGCCGACCTCCGCAAAAAACAACAACTGAAAAAACTCTACGCCACGTTTCTAGAAAAACCGAATATCGCGGGTTCCGCCGGGATTCACTTTACCAGCGACCAAGAATGCCGCATTTCCGAACGATTCGGCGTGAAAACGAACGATATCGTCCTCCCGATCGGTGTGAACTTACCATCGGGAACCGCGAAAAATCGGGAGGAATTAGGTATCCCTAGCGATAAACCCGTGATTCTCTATATGTCCCGTCTCGATCCGAAAAAAGGCTTGGATTTACTGCTACCGAGTCTCGAAAATCTCGTTAAAAAGGGAATCGACTTTCATTTCGTCCTCGCGGGGGGAAATCTTCAGGATGCCGACTACGAGAATCGGGTGAAAAACCAGGTCAGAAACTCGATAATCGGTCAAAACAGCACGATCGCGGGTTTCGTGACGGGAGAAACGAAGCGAGGACTCCTAGAAGCGGCGGATCTTTTCGTTTTACCCTCCTATTACGAGAATTTCGGGATCGCCGTAGCCGAAGCGATGGCCGCGGGAATTCCCGTCGTCATTTCCGATCGAGTGGACATCCATCCGGAGGTAGAAAAATTTAACGCGGGATGGATAACACCCTGTAACGTGGAAGAATTAACCGCAACGCTAGAAAATTCCCTAAAAAATCCCGAAGAAAGACGGCGGAGAGGGAAAAACGCGCGTGAATTGGTAATCGATAAATATAGTTGGGATTCGATCGCCCGGCAGATGGTCGCCGTTTACGAGAAAAATCGATGAAAAACCCCGAAATCGCCCGTCAATTGTGGTCTGAACTCTGGCAGGATTACCGTCAGCGCGTCCGATACGCCCGAGTTTATCAAGAAATGATCGAAAGTGCGGGGGGAAGTATCGCCAACGATCATATCGCTTTTCGTTCCCTATGCCTGAAAATCGGCGATCGACCCTTCGGAATCGCCTATCTCGAACCGATAATCGAATCCTTGGGCTATCGCGTCGGGGGAGAGTACCATTTTCCCGCCACCCATCTCTACGCGCGCCATTATTCCCATCCCGAACAGGACAGCCTCGATCTGCCGAAACTGTTTATCAGCGAGTTAATCGTTTCCGAACTCCCCGCGGAAATCGCGAGTTCGATCGAATCCACCGTTCTCGATCACCCCGCCAATACACAAAATCTAGAATTCGTCAAGGACTATTTAAAAATCTTTACCCGTCCTTGGTCGATCCCGTCGCGCTCGGTAGTTGAGGCGGTAAATCAAGTTAGTCAGTACGGCGCGTGGGTGTTATTACACGGATATAGTGTCAATCACTTTACTGGCTACGTCAATCGCCAGAATACGCCCGTTTACGCCGATATAGAGAGTACGGCGCGGGGATTGAGCGATCGGGGGGTTCCCATGAAAGATACCGTAGAGGGCGATCGGGGGACGGGACTCCGGCAAACCGCCACCCGCGCGATAACGGAAACGGTAACGGTCAAAGATGACGCGACCGGGGAATCGATCGAGATCCCGTGGACCTATGCCTATTACGAGATCGCCGAAAGAAACGCGATCCGATTAGCCGACGGACGCGAGGAATTATTTCAAGGCTTCCTCGACGCGCAGGCGAAAAATCTTTTCGAGATGACAAAACAGTAGGCGGGAGGCGGGAGGAAACGAAAATAGCGTGAAGGGCGATCGCTTAATACTCTACTTCTAATTGCGCCGCCGTCACCGCGTCGAACGCGAAAGCCAACACCACCGGCATCGGACAGACGAAAACCAACCCGACAACTACCGCGATCAGCGTAAAAGCGATCGCCATTCCCAACCACCATTTTTCATCGGGACAAAGACCCCTTTGCCGCTTGATTTTCTGTAATACTTTTGTCGGGATCGGTTCCGGCATTACCGCGTTCGGTGGAAACGCCCAATAGTTGCTATAACGCTCGATAAATAGATCCGTCCAACCGTTTTCTTCACACCATTCTTGAATCCATCGATCGTGAAAATGTTTCATCGTTAACCCCCATTGTTACTCGCGATTTCTAGTCGATAATTTACTGTAATAGCATTTATAAGCATCTCTCGATACGATACCGATCCTAGCAAGGCCATCTAGTTCGGCGATCGAATTCAATAAATCTTTACGTTATTCCTCGCGCGATTGTAGAGCCTTATTGAGTAATAATACTTAAGTCTAAAAGTTAAAAAATCTCGATCCGAGACTCGGTACAAATTCCCTGTAACGGTTTATCCCAGGGATCGATCGGCAGTTCTTCTAGATAGAATCCCTCGAAAAGAATGCCGATCGTCGGAATATCCCGCCATTCGGGACGCGCGAGAACCCGATCGAAATAGCCCCCCCCGTAGCCCAAACGATACCCCCGTCGATCGCAAGCCACCGCGGGAATTAATAGTAAATCCACCTCCGCGGGCAAAATCTCCGGGGCGATCGCCATCGGTTCGTAAATCCCGTACCGGTTCAATTCCAACGGATCGCCCGGTGTCCAGCAGTGCCAGCTTAACGAGTCCCCCGCGCATCGCGACAATCCCCAACGGTGATGCAGGGTGAACAGGGAGCTTAGATCCGGTTCCTGACGGTAACTAAAATAACCGAGAATCGTTTTCGCTCGCTGGAATAGGGCGAGAGCGCGTAAATTCTCGCGCAGACGCTCGCTATCGTGTTCCCAGCGCTCGATCGGGATCGATCGTCTCGCCGCGATCAGTTGTTTTCTCAGTCGGGCTTTCCGGGTGGCCGAATCCATATTTTTAGGCAGGAGGCGGGAGGCAGGGGGCAGGAGGAAAAAATAGGGATGTAATTCTAAAAGGCGATCGATTTTCGATTCTCGTCCGGGCGCGATGATTTCGGCTACCGGTTCGATCGAGATAGAGTAGTAGTAAAAATCCCTCTTTCAAAAAACCATGCTAGATCTATTAAACTCCCTCTTGGGTCGTCATCCGGAAAAAATTAAAGCGAACGTCGAGATTTACACCTGGGCGACCTGTCCCTACTGCATCCGCGCGAAATGGCTCCTCGGGTGGAAAGGCGTGAACTACACCGAGTATAAAATCGACGGGGACGAGACCGCGCGCCAGTCTATGAGCGAGAGAGCGGGCGGGAAACGGAGCGTTCCCCAGATTTTTATCGATAATCAACACGTCGGCGGCTGTGACGATCTCTACGCCCTCGATCGGGCCGGAAAACTCGATCCCCTCCTCGCTCGATCGAACGCTTGAAATGTGGGACTATCTGAACGCTATCGACGAGTCCACCTATCTCCGCCACCGTCAACGCATGGGCGAGGCGCTACTCCTGGCGCGGTCGGCCGGGGAAGCCGGGGATGTGCCGGTCGGGGCGATTATCACGGATAAAAACGGCGAGATCATCGCGCGGGCGGCGAATCGCAAGGAAAGAGACCGCGATCCGACCGCTCACGCGGAAATTCTCGCTCTACAAATGGCGAGTCGGGTATTAGGCGATTGGCACCTGAACGACTGCACGCTGTACGTCACCCTCGAACCCTGCCCGATGTGCGCGGGGGCGATCCTTCAGGCCAGGTTGGGGCTGTTAATTTACGGCGCGGACGATCCGAAAACGGGAGTGATTCGCACCGTGGCCAATTTTGCCGACAGTGTTTTTTCTAATCATCGTTTGCCGACGATCGCGGGAGTTCTAGAAACCGAGGCTAGGGAACTGTTGCGGACGTGGTTCGAGAACAAGCGAGCGTGAGGGAGGATTAGCCCGCGGTTTTTTCGGGTTCCAGAAGCGTCTCGATCGATAACAGAGAGATCGAGCCGTTCGGGAGTAAGAAAAAACGCCAGATCTGGTCGATATCGGCCTTAGAACCGAACCAGGGGATACGCGCTTTCCCGAAAACCGTGATTTGTAGGCGACCGTTCGAGCCGACCGCGGAACTATATCGTTCGGGGATTAACTCCACGTCTCGGTATTCCTCTCGTAAATAGGCGAGAATGGAAGTCTGTCCGACGATCGGAATCTCGAAAGGCGGCTGTAATGCTCCCCTCGGATCGAATAACCGAACGGCCTCGGAAAAATTACCTAGATTGATTGACTCCAGATAACGGAGAACGATAGGATGATCGAGTTTTCCGATCGGGTGGGGGCAGGATTCAGGAGCGGACGCGATAGTGTAGGCCATACTTCAAGGCTCCAAGTTTGAAGAATATGAAAACCGATAGAATTGAGAGATATCCTCCCAATCCGAGAGAGCGCGGGGCGTGACAATATTTTTGCACTACCGTGAAAACACTGAGATTCGAGCGATAGGCAAAATCTATCACACCGGGACGGGAGAGTCAAAAAAGATAACTCTATCTTAAGGTATGTTCCTAGAGACAGATGAAGTTTAGATCGTCGGTCACGACCACTATTGAACGAAAAAGGCCAAAAACTCGATACTATGCCGATTTTCAAGTTAATCCCCGTACCGAGAGACCTCTCCTCAGCACCAAGCTCGCTGACCGAGGCAGAAAACGCTCGAAAATTGTCCTTGTTTGCCCAAATTTAGCGATTATTATCGATCGGGTTAAATTTTGTTTCTTGTAGGCGTATATCAGGTAACAGTCACCGGGGAGTGAATCATTTCTCGATCGTTTTTCCTCGTTTTCACTATACCATGAAATCCCGATCGAACAAGTTCAACGATCGGGCGGACGGGGGTTATCGCGGGAAAAAGGGCGAGAATTTCACGCGATCGTGAGGAGATTTGACAATAAATTTCTAATTTCTCAATAGTAAATCGTAACGCCCCTCGATCGAGCGCGACTTTTTCTAGAAATTCGTCAGGTAATCGGCAACGGGCGATCGGCGAAAGTAAACCGTGAGTTGGTTGAATCGTCCTAACCTTACCCCGCGATGCTATCCAACCTAAAAATCGCTATATTCTTATCTCTAAAAGCGAAATATTTCTAAATTACTCGATGGGAGGCGGGAAACTCCCACCCCCCGCGGGAACTATTTCCAACCCGCGCGATCCATCACCTGTACGGCTTTGGCTAGATTCGGCCCGTAATCCGCGACCGACGCGGTATCCTCTTTCCCCCGCCCGAGTTTGGCGAGGTAGGGGTCGAGCGTGATCCCACGGACGACGGGATACTCGTTATTTCCCTTGGCGAAAAAATTCTGCGCCTCGTTACTGGAGAGATATTCCAAAAAGCGGATCGCGGCCTCCCGATTGGGCGCGGTTTTAATCAATCCCCCGCCGCTGATGTTGACGTGCGTGCCGCGTCCCCCCTGATCGGGGAAAATAACGCCCACTTTGTCATAAATCGCCCGTTTCGCGGGATCTTTATCCTCGGCGTATCCGGCGAGATAGTAGGTATTGGCGATCGCCAGATCCGCCAATCCCGCCGCTACCGCCTCGATCTGCGCTTTATCGTTGCCCTGGGGCGGCCGGGCGAAATTCGCGACCAGACCGCGACACCATTTCTCGGCCGCGGCTTGTCCTCGCGTATCGATCATCCACGCGGTAAAGGATTGGCTGTAAATATTGCTGGACGATCGGGTGACGACTTTCCCTTTCCATTTCGGGCTAGTTAGATCCACGTAGGATTTTATCTCGGAAGGGTTCACCCGGTCTTTGGCGTACATGATTACACGGAGACGCTTACTGAAACCGAACCAGTGTCCTTTCGGATGGCGGAGGTTGGCGGGAATTCGAGCGCGGAGGATTTTCGAGTTCACGGGTGCGAAAATTCCCTGTTGATCGGCGCGCCACAACCGGCCCGCGTCCACGGTGAGCAGGATATCCGCGGGGCTATTGGCTCCCTCGCTCTTGATCCGCTCGATCAGGGGATCGGCCTCTCCCTCGATGAGATTTACCTTGATCCCGGTCTGACGGGTGAAGTTGTCGTACAGCCGGCGATCGGTGTTGTAATGGCGGGAGGAATAGAGGTTTATTTCCTTGCTTTGAGCGGAAACGGGGCTAATTCTACTCAATTGTCCCGCCGCCACCGCTAGAGCCGCGGTTCCCGTCCCGAGAAAGACCCGTCTCGTGATTTTATCGGACATTACTCCTTCCTATTGACTAGATTGCCATTCCTCATTGTACAGTTTATCGCGAATAATTCCTAACTATCGGGGATATTTCGCGCGATCGATACCGGGACAAGTCAGGATAATCCTTGTGAAATCAGGCTTTCCCCCGATCGATCGCCCGGCGGTTCCGATTCGACTATCGCTATTATTCCTCAATAATTCTGGCGGAAGGTGGCGATCGGCCCGATCGAGGGGAAATACCGGCGATCGATCCCGTTCCCGAAAAAAGGTTTTTCCCCCGATTTACGGAATAGCGAAACAATTTAGTTAAATTGTCAATTTTTTCTCGAAAGAGCTTGACAAAAATCGACGACTTGACGGATAATTATATTTAGAATGGAAATCCGTGCTTTCCTGTAGACTCTCTTTTTTGACCGCGATTTTGAAGGTTTTTCTCTGAGTTTTTTCGCGAGCGTTATTCTCCCGATTTCTCCGGACGATTATTCTTCTCGTTTTTTCATCCGTTCTTGTAGAGCTTTTTCCATGATCGCGAAGCCTTCCGGTGTGGTTGGACTGGGATACCAAGGGGAATCGGGATTTTCCGCTTCCAAGCGATCGACCAATCGATAAAAAGCTTCTGTATCCTGTTTATGATCGAGAACGTAGGCTTTTAATTCGGTCACGCTCATGGCATCGAAATCCGGTTTCATAAAAACCTCCATAAACCATTTCGATCGATTTGTTTCGGGATTGGCGCGTTGAGATTGGCTCGTTAACGGGTAATCTATCCCAACCTTAACCAACGTCGTAACAATCGCCACACCCCCATGATAAGCGCGACGAGAACAATCGCGGGAAACTTGAACGCACCGAGAAAGAAAGCGACAATAAACGGAAATTTTCTCTTTTTTAACCCTTGAATTTCATGATCGCAACGTTGGACATATTCATCTAATCCCATCGCTTGATACAATTCTCGCGACCGCAAATAAGCGTCTCTCGCTTCCGATTTGCTGTCGAGTTTGCTGAAGGTAATTCCAAGATTAAACCAAACACTCGCTTCTCCCCATCGATCGCCGATCTCCCGAACGATAGCCAGAGACTGTTGATGGAACTCGATCGCCTCCCGGTATTGTCCGAGGAAATGGTAAGCGTTACCTAAATTTCCATAGGAACTCGCTTCCCCCCATCGATCACCGAATTTCCGAAAGATAGCTAGAGACCGTTGATGATACTCGATCGCCTCCCGGTATTGTCCCAGGGAACGGTAAGCGTTGCCTAAACCCATGTAGGAACTCGCTTCCCCCCGTCGATCACCGCTCTCCCGAAAGATATCCAGAGACCGTTGATAGAACTCGATCGCCTCCCGGTATTGTCCCAGGGAACGGTAAGCGTTGCCTAAACCCATGCAGGAATTCGCTTCCCCCCGTCGATTGCCGCTCTCCCGAAAGATATCCAGAGACCGTTGATAGAACTCGATCGCTTCCCGGTATTGTCCCAGGGAAAGGTAAGCGTTGCCTAAATCTATCAGGGATGCGGGGTATTTCCAGTTCGTTTTATCGTCCTGTCGTGTGTAAACCTCGACTAACTGCTGGTAATAATCGACTTGCGTTTGATAGTATCCCTGCAAGGTGAGAAAATCATCAATATAATCGAGAATATCGAAAGCAGAGTCATAAATTTTTAGCTGACACCAATGATAGAAAATTTCTAAATATTCTTTTACGTCTTCTAAAGTTTGCCAAGGTTTTGCCTTAGCGGTGACAAGATAATAATTAAGGGCTTTCTGATGAAGTTCGGTTTGCTCTCCCGCTACATAGCGCGCGTATTCCAATACCAACGGCTGAAAACGGAACGATCGCTTTTGATTTTGCCAGCTTTCTTCTAGGAGCGATCGTCGTCGTAGTTCCCGTAGATCCGACTCGATTTCCGAGGGGTTCGGATCGGTGCGATCGAGTAGTGCGATCGCCGCGGCTGTATCGAAATCCCTCCGATAAACACTGGTTTTTAGAAACAATTCCCGCTGTTGTTCCGAGAGTCGATGAATACTCGCGTCCAACACTAAAGCGATTCTCACCGTCTCCTTCCGATGCGCTCCCCTCACCCGCGGATCGGTCAAAAGTCGCGGTAAATTTCCCAAACCTAAATCCGCTAACCGTTCTAAACTAGGCTCTCGCGGATATTCCGCCAAGAGTAGATCCGCCACCAATCGTAATAGTAAAGGATGCCCGTCCACCTCTCTCGAAAAATCCTCTAGATCCCCCGAGATTTTCGATTCTGTCAACAATGCCGCCCCTTCAGACGGTTTCAAACCTTTTAAGAGATGCCAGTGGTTAACGCCGGGTAAACGCGGTCTTTCCCGCGTCGTCACCAGAATCGTACTCGTATCGCCCTGTTCTACCCAAGCGGTAAAAAAGCTCTCGTAAAATGAATTATTCCAACTCCCATCTGCGTTAAATAAAGTTTCTAAATTATCGATAATAATCAAATGCTCCCGCGACTGTAACCGTTGAATTAAAACATCCTGTAATCGCGCCTCTTCCTCCGGAACTGGATAACCGAACGATCGCAAAATATCCCGCGCCAACCCGCTAAAACCCTCCGCGCCTCCCACCTCTCCCCAAAACCGTCGCGGAAATAAATCCTCGCCCTCGTTTCCCGAAGGATCTACGACAATTCTCTCCTCGTAAATCTTCGTCGTGAGGGTCGATTTGCCGATTCCCCCGATGCCCTCGATTCCGATCAAATGAACATTTTTATCCCGTAACCAGCCGTGAATTATCTCGATATCCTCCGTTCTTCCCTGCCAATAATCCAGACTTTTCCGAGGTTTTCCCGCTTTATAAATACCGCCCGAACCCGTAGAAACGGGATTTTCTAAACGTTGTAAAAGTTTTTCGTCAGGAACGCCGATGTTGATAATGTTGGCGTTCATTTCGCCAACTTGAATCATTTTAGCGTTATCTTTCGCCGTTCCCGATAGATGGATATCCGATCGATCCTGTTCCGAGTTCATGATAGATGGCTAAAACTATTTAAGGATTACCGACAAATCCGAGAACCTTGGCCGCCCCTCCGAGAATAGCGACCACTAGGGCGATTAAAATTCCCCGATTCGTAAATTCTTGATATTTTATTCTTTCCGTCAATCCTCTCATTTCTACCGATCCTCTTTCATCGAGAGCCTTGATCTCTCCCTTAACTCCTATTATTTCCACCGATAGTCTTTCATCGAGAGCCTTGATCTCTCCCTTAACTCCTATTATTTCCACCGATAGTCTTTCATCGAGAGCCTTGATCTCTCCCTTTATTTCCGTTTGTCCGATTTCTAATTTGGTTAGTCGATCGTCTATTTTATCTATTTTTCCCTCAATTCTCGTTAGGACAGCCTCTAGGGAATAGGTAACAGTTTCTCCAGACATTTTGATTAACTCCTATGGATAATTCGGTGGGTTGAACGACGGGAAACCCAACAGCCGAGGGGGGTTGTGTTGAGTGGGGGATGGGTCTTCCCACCCTCCTGGATCTCCCGGTTTTAAGGATTACCGACAAATCCGAGAACCTTGGCCGCTCCTCCGAGAATAGCGACCACGAGAGCGATCAAAATTCCTCGATTCGTAAATTCTTGATATTTTACTCTTTCGGTTAAGCCTCTCATTTCCGCCGAGAGTCTTTCATCGAGAGCCTTGATCTCTCCCTTCATTTCGGTTTGTCCGATCTCTAACTTGGTTAGTCTCTCGTCTATTTTATCTATTTTTCCTTCGATTCTCGTTAGGACAGCTTCTAGGGAATAGGTCACGGTTTCTCCAGACATTTCGATTAACTCCTATTCATTAACGGAACTGAAAATTGTTGATTTACCTTGAAATAAAATTCGAGGCGAATCGGTGAAATCATCACGATACGGTGAAACAACGTTTAAAAATTCACCGTATCGGCCTCGATTTTCCCTACCTGTTTCACGGTGCTATTATCGTGAGCCGTCGCCGTTAGAGAAATATTTTCCTGATTCCCCGCGCTAATTTCTTGGCGGATCTGTTGGGCTAAAGTTTGAATCTCCCGCGCGAATTCGGGGTCTTTAATCATCTCCACTTGGAGGAAAGGGACGACGCGCTGTTGCACTATCTCCTCGGATTTCATTTGTTCCGCTTCCACGATCGCCGTTTCCACCGCGGGTTCTTTCTTCAGTTTCCCCTTGATTTTTTTCCATAATTCTAACCCACCCGAGAGCGCGCCCTCGGTTAACTTGCCGATCGCCGCTTCAAAGGCAATTTTCGCGATCGCGGCCGCGGTAATTTCTAAACTCATGGCGATCCTCCCGACGATTTTCCTCGATTCTAGCAAAGAAAACCGAGCGCGGGAGTAAGGTAACTATTCAATTTTCCCGATCGCCTCCCGCCTCCTAAATTACCGACTCACCCCTTTAATCGTGTCGCGGAGGGTGATTTTCTGATCTTTAGAATAGCCGGCGAAAGTCCGGGTGGCGGTTAGTTCGATTTCTACTCCCGTTCCCGATCGCGACGCTTCGGCCGGGAGCGGTAACTGTCCGATCGCCAGTGTAAAACGATTCCCGTCCTGTGTCACCAATTCGGGGGGGATCTCTCCCTCGTAACGGGTGACGAAATCGGTACTCGGACTAATTTGAGGATCGTTCCCCGACCAGCGACTGACGCGATAGCGGACGAAAAACTTCGTACCGATCAAATTCGATCGATCCGCCGTATCTTCCAGAAAAACGCGTAAATTCTTCCCGTTGCCCGTGATGCCCCGATCCGCGAGTTTGGTCACATCCCGCTCGAAAATGGCATTATAAACGACGAATTCCGTCACCTTATTTTTCTGTTGGGTCGTTCCCTCGATCCAGAGATCCGGGGGAAGCGTGATTTTCATCTCCTTGTTATCGTTCAGGGAGAGCGTGAAACGTTGATCGGCGAAGCGATCGAAACTCTGGGGCGCGTTCCAGATCAGGATCATCGATCGCTCCGTCCGATCGACCAACACCCGATACTGATCGTCGATCGTCGAACCCGGCGCGAATAACGAGGCGGCCCCGGTACGGGTTTCCCAGGAATTTTTCGAGAGAATGTAGCCGCGTTCTTTTAATTCCGACAGGGGAACGCTGGCGGTCGGTTGATCCGCGGTCAGGGGGCGATCGAGTTGGATTAACGTTAACTGTCCCAACAATCCATCGCGTCCCGGCCGGCCGTTATTACCGCTCGTCCCGTCGATACCGTCCCGACAGCGGAACTCCCGCGTCGTACATCGATAATCCGGACTTCCCGGCCGTCCGCTACAGGTTTGAATTGTCCAAAACGGTTCCTGACAGCGACAGCCCTTTCCTCCCCGTCCTCCCTCGCCACCCTGTCCTCCCTTACCACCGGACGCGTTCACCATCACCTGCTGTAAAAGAGCGAGATCCTTGGCGTAGAGCGTCAGCGGGCCGCCGTTACCGCCATCGCCCCCGTTACCCCCGTTTCCACCATCCCCCCCGCCGGCCGCCTGGAGGTCGCGGGTACTGTTTTCCGGTTGACCGGTGCATCTCCCGTCGTCCCCGTTGGTTCCCCTCTCGCCATCGGTGCCGTTTTGACCGCTTAAATCCAATTTCAAGGGAGAACCGTCGAGAAATAAAGTGAGACTATCGCTATTTTTCCCGTTATTTCCCGCCTTGCCCGCTCCCCCGCCCCGTCCTCTCGTGCCGAAATTCTGTACCTCCGCGCCGAACGCGACCCAAGAACAGCGATCGAGCTTGGCCGTAGCGGGAACTAAATAGGGAAAAACGAGGAAAAAGGCAACTAGGGAAGCTTGGTAGCGAAAACGCATGATTTTGGGAATTTATCTCGAACGGTTTCCATTCATTCGGAACTGATGACTTTCGATTTCCGAGTTTTGTTTCCCCTCTATCGATCCGGCGCGCTCTCGTCATACACTTGACTGAGACAGGAAACAAGCCAATCGCGAGGGGTACGCGCGTGAAACGAGTCTTAGCTATTATATTGGGCGGTGGAGCGGGAACCCGTCTCTACCCGTTAACGAAACTCCGGGCGAAACCCGCCGTTCCTCTAGCGGGTAAATATCGGTTGATCGATATTCCCGTGAGTAATTGTATAAATTCCGAGATCGTCAAAATTTACGTTCTCACGCAGTATAATTCCGCCTCTCTCAACCGCCACCTGACCCGCACCTACAATTTCTCCGGATTTAGCGAGGGGTTTGTCGAGGTGTTGGCCGCCCAACAAACGATGGAAAATCCGCAGTGGTTCCAGGGGACGGCGGACGCGGTACGACAGTATATGTGGATGATGAGGGATTGGGACGTGGATGAATACCTGATCCTCTCCGGCGATCATCTCTACCGCATGGATTACAGTCAATTTGTCCAGCGCCACCGGGAAACTAACGCCGATATTACCCTATCGGTCGTCCCGATCGACGAACGGCGCGCCCCCGGTTTCGGCGTGATGAAAATTGACGACTCCGGCCGGGTGATCGATTTTTATGAAAAACCGCAGGGATCGGCCCTGGAACGGATGCGCGTCGATACGACGATTCTCGGCTTAAGTCCCGATCAGGCGCGGCAGAGTCCCTATATCGCCTCGATGGGCATCTATGTTTTTAAAAAGGACGTTCTCATCGATCTACTAGAGGCCAATAAAGAACAGACCGATTTCGGTAAAGAGATCATCCCCGCCGCGTCGAAGGATTACAATCTCCAAGCGTATTTATTTAAAGGTTATTGGGAGGATATCGGGACGATCGAGGCGTTCTACGAGGCCAATCTCGCCCTGACGCAACAACCGACCCCCCCGTTCAGTTTCTACGACGAGAAATACCCGATCTACACCCGTTCGCGTTATCTTCCCCCGACGAAGATGTTGAACTGTACCGTTACCGAGTCGATGATCTCGGAGGGGTGCATTCTCAAGGATTGTCGCATCCATCACTCGATTCTCGGTATCCGCTCTCGGGTGGAGAAAAATTGCACGATCGAGGATACGATGCTGATGGGTTTGGATATTTACGAGTCGTTCCCGGAACGCGAAAGTTTAGTCCGCAACGGCCAGATCCCGATGGGTATCGGCGCCGGTTCGACGATCCGCCGCGCGATCGTCGATAAAAACGCCCGCATCGGTTCTAACGTGTTAATCGTCAACAAAGATCGCGTCGAGGAAGCCAATCGCGAGGAGCTAGGTTTTTATATCCGGAACGGCATCGTCGTGATTTTCAAGAACGCCGTGATTCCCGACGGTACGGTGATTTAAGTTTCGCTGTAATGATACTGGATTAGGCGGGCGATCGCCCGCCTTTTTTCATGGTTTCGGGTAGGGCGATCGATTTTAGGTTCTAGTAAATTTGTTTAAATGGCCGTGTTAATGAATTCTCACTCTCGATCGCTCCCTCCCTATATGCAACTCCCCCCCGAAACACCGTACAACCTAAACAACGAACTAGCCAAAGAACGCAACCGCCAAGCGGCGGAAAGAACCCTAATGGCTTGGATTCGCACCTGTCTGGCGATGATCAGTTTCGGGTTCGGGATCGATAAAATCGTCGGCGCGTTAACGAGAACTCGATTAGGAAGTAGCGCTCGCGCCGATCTGAGCGTTCGTCTGGTGGGGATGAGTTTTATTCTCCTGGGAATGTTCGCCCTGCTCGCCGCGGTTCGCGAACATCAAGCCACTTTAAAATTAATCCGACGGGATGATTACGTGTACAGTCCCCCGCGCTCGATCGGAGTTTTCACCGCGGTCGCTTTACTGGCGATCGGCGCTGTCGCCTTTATCCTCTTATTAGAAGGTTTATTTTAAAGCCGTCCCTCACTTTTCCAACTGCCAATAATAATCCGCGGGCGCGGGTTTACCCTTTTCCCATAAATCCGCGTCGTATCCCAGAAAAATCGATCGAGCCGTCACCCGATCGCCCAATCTCCGTTTCACCCGATCGGGAATACCGTACCCGTAGATAATATGTCCTTTCCCCGCGAGAACGAGGATCTGATCGTCGGGGTTCGCGCGATGGAATTCGGCGATCGAATCCGCCATCGTCTCGTCCCACAACACCTGCGCCAGAAAGAAGCGATCGAATCCCTTACTGTTCCCCCCGCTATGCCGTTCGTATACCTCGCGGATCATCTGACGGTAAGCCTCGTTATCGGTCTTAATTTCCTCCTTCGGGGGGATGTAGGTCATTTCCGAGGGGGTAAGACTTTCCAGCCCCTCCCGCGCCACTTTTCGGGTGATTTCCGCGGGCGTATTCAGGGCGATAAGCGGGATTTTGTTCTCTCGGGCGAAACGGAGAAGCGGCGCGTAAAATTCCCAGTCGAAACCCCAGCGATCGTCGTATTCCGTTTTCTCGCGTAATTCCGTCTCCTCGATCGTCCCCGCGACGTATCGATCTAGATAAACTTGATAGGGACGTTGGAACATCTCGAAAGCGATCGCCACGCGGGGATTTTTCGCCTGTAGACGTTGGACGAGTTGGAATCGGGCCGCGTGATCCTCCGCTCGATCGTGCGTTTCCCCGATATACACGATATCCGCCCGCGCCAGATCGTCGAGGATAGCCGTTTGACGCGTTATTTGACCCCAAGCAACGGGAACGAGCAGGAAAAACAGGAATAACCCGATCGAGAGTCGCCACAGGTTCTTAGAAAGTCTCATGTTGGAAATCGATACGGCAGTAAAAAAGGTGGGCGATGCCCACCCCGTTCTATGTTAAAGCCTTCTCCCGGCTTAGTAGGTTTCTACGTGCCAACGATGCTCTTTCTTCAATTGCTTCTGATAGGCCGACCATTCCGCGCCATTTTTGGCCGCCGCGCCACTGAGCGCCTGATCGATACCGTCTTCCATCCCCTTGAGTCCGCACATATAAGCGTGGGTGTTGGGTTTTTGCAGGAGATTCCAGATCTCGTCCGCGTTTTCGGCGACCCGGTGTTGGATATACATTCTACCGCCCTCGGAGTTCTGCTGTTCCCGGCTGATCGCGTAGGTGAGACGGAAATTATCGGGGAACTCGGCCGCGATTTTTTCCAGTTCTTCTTTATAGAGAATATTCGCGGTCTTGGGAACCCCGAAGATTAACCAGGCGAGTCCTTTGAATTTGTAATCCTCGTGCTGTTCTTTAAACATCCGCCAGAGGAAAGCGCGGAAAGGAGCGATACCCGTTCCCGTCGCCATCATAATAATCGTCGCGTCCTCGTCTTCGGGGAGGAGCATTTCTTTCCCGACCGGGCCGGTGATCGCCACGTCCGCGCCGACTTCCAAATTGCAGAGGTAGGTCGAGCAAACCCCGTAGACGGTCTCGTTGGTTTCGGGGTGTTGGTATTCTAACTGACGGACGCAGAGGGAGACGGTTTTATCGTCCAGCTTGTCCCCGTGACGGGTAGAAGCGATCGAATACAGTCTAAGCTTGTGGGGTTTCCCGTTCGCGTCGGTTCCGGGGGGGATGATCCCGATACTCTGTCCTTCCAGATAGTGGAGATTTCCAGCGCTCAGGTCGAAGGTTAGATGTTGCACGATCCCGATGCCACCCTCGCCAACGAGGGAATAGTTCTCGATACATTTCCCGATGAACGGGTTATTCGGACGGTAAAGATTGACGGGGATCTCGGTTTTTTCTTTCGCTTGAGTCATGGCCTTTGCAGGGGTCTTCTCTTGAACTTTCGGTGGTTCAGCGATGACCTGTGGCGCGGGAGAGCGATCCGCGCTGATTTGTACGGGCGCGATCCCGTTGAGAGGCTTGATACTGACGATCTTTCCTCCCAAACGGCTGATCCGGCGCATTTCCTGATTCATGCGGCTGTAGGGAACGGTGAAAAACACGCTCCCGCTCTGACGGATCGAGTAGTCTAAGCTGTCCGTGTTGCCATTTTGACTTAGACCCACCACCTCGTAAACATACAGGCGGTTTCCAGCCGCGGTACTTGAACTGTACATTAAGATATAACTCCCAACTCTAGTCACGATAATCGTTCCATAGTTTAGCCTACCATCGGTAGGCTCTCTATTACGCCGGATCGAGAGTTATCCGAAAAACCACAGGCCACCGCTAGGGTACTTACAGAGCATAGGCCAAGTCTATCGTTAAAAACTGTTAAACCGGTGTCACTTTTATGCTTTGTTAACAGTCGATCGCCCGCTTTTCCGGGCAAAAAGAATCCCCGAAACCGGAAAGTTCGGGGAAATCGAGGAAAATTAAGGTTTTTTGAAATCGGGATTCATTTTCGCGGAAAATAATTACGCTTCCGCGTTTAAGGGTTTGATACTAACGATACGGCCGCCCAATCGGGAGATCCGGCGCATTTCTTGGCTCATGCGGCTATAGGGAACGGTGAAAAACACGCTCCCGCTCTGGCGGATCGAGTAATCCAGGCTATCGGTTTCGGTATTTTGACTTAATCCGGCTACCTCGTAGACGAAAAGGCGGTTATCCGCGGCGGTACTGGCTGTGTACATTGAAGTATCTCCTAAATCGAATTGGTATCGATGTTTTTTAGTGTAACCCAGCCGGGGCGCGCTTCTTTCAGAAGGCAGGAGGCAGGAGTAGGGAGTAAATTTCTCGAAACTCTCGATTTTTTCCCGAAATTGTCTCCTCTCTATCTTGATTTCCCACTCCGAACCCCGAACTCCGAACTCCCCATCCCCCGACCTCGATCGATCCCCGAGTAACTTGTGAGGCGCGATACATTCTGGTATGATCCTCGATCAGTATCTAGTATTAAATACCTACCGGGACTCGCTCGCCGCTCATCGGTTCGGGTCGATCGATCCGAAAATTCGCGATGAAACGCTATTACAGAGATCCAGAGTTTGGTTTAATTACATACTATGGGTTAACAATCAGTTTTGCATTTAGAGGGAAATTATGGCCACTAAGCCAGATCGCGTGGTTTTAATCGGGGTAGCCGGGGATTCCGGATGCGGGAAATCGACCTTTTTACGTCGTTTGACGGATTTATTCGGGGCCGAGTTCATGACGGTTATCTGTCTGGACGACTATCACTGTCTCGATCGCGTGCAGAGAAAAGTACAGGGAGTCACCGCGCTCAATCCGAAAGCGAATAACTTCGACCTGATGTACGAGCAGATCAAGGCGCTCAAAGAAGGTCAGGCGATTAATAAACCGATTTATAATCACGAGACCGGGATGATCGATCCTCCCGAAATCATCGAACCGAACAAGGTGATCGTGATCGAGGGTCTCCACCCTCTATATGATGAGAGAGTTCGCTCGTTACTCGATTTCAGTGTCTACCTCGACATCAGCGACGAGGTGAAGATTAACTGGAAGATCCAACGGGATATGGCCGAACGCGGTCACACCTACGAGGATGTACTCGCCGCGATCAACTCCCGGAAACCGGATTTCTCGGCCTACATCGACCCGCAGAGAGAGTTCGCGGACGTGGTGATCCAGGTTCTCCCCACGCAACTGCTCGACGATCACGAGAGCAAGCTGTTACGGGTTCGCCTGATCCAGAAAGAAGGCATTGAAAACTTTGAACCCTGTTACCTGTTCGATGAGGGTTCGACGATCGATTGGCGCCCCTGCGGTCGGAAACTGACCTGCGCTTATCCCGGTATCAAGCTCTACTACGGGCCGGATAACTTCCTGGGCAATGAAGTCTCGATTCTGGAGATCGACGGTCAGTTCGATAATCTAGAAGAAATGATCTACATCGAGAGCCATCTGAGCAAAACCGGTACGAAATACTACGGCGAAATGACCGAATTACTGCTCAAACACAAAGATTATCCCGGATCTACCAACGGAACGGGTCTATTCCAAGTCCTCGTCGGTCTGAAAATGCGCGAGACCTACGAGAAATTAGTCGGAACCGAATCGAAGGTGGCCGCCAGCGTATAGAGACCGATCGCTATCGCGTATCCAGCATCTCGCTCTTTCACGGGCGAGATATTGTTTTTTTCGGGGAAAGGATCGAGGACATCCCGACCCCGAACGATTCGGACAAACCAGGCGAGAGCGATCGATCCTCCCTCTCGTTTCTAGAGATCGGGATCGATCGTTCGCGGGTTTCCCGATCGAGGTCTAGACTCGGGGTAACACGTTACCGGCCGTCGCGGTAATCATCTCGCGGACTTGAGCGTCCGTGAGAGCGGGATTGGCCTGTAACATGAGGGCGACCACGCCCGCTACGTGAGGGGTCGCCATCGAGGTTCCGTTGTAGGAACCGTAAGAATTGTTGGGCAGGGTGGAGTACACGTTAACCCCCGGCGCGGTCACGTACATCATCGAGGAATTGGTTCCCGCTCGGTTCGAGAAAGAGGCCATATTGTTATTACTATCGACCGCCCCGATCGCGAGTCCCCAAGTGGTCGCGTTGTTCGCCGGATAACCCGGTGCGGCGCCCCCGGAGTTACCCGCCGCCATCACGACGATCACGCCCCGGCTACTGGCGTATTGCAGGGCCGACTGCACCTCGCTATTGGTAGAACCACCTCCCAGACTCATGTTGATCACGCGCGCCCCGTTATCGACCGCGTAACGAATCCCTAGCGCCACGCTGGTATAGCTTCCGCTACCGGAACTGTCTAAAACCTGGACGGGCATGATGCGGGCGTTGTAGGCGACACCGGTCACGCCGATACCGTTGTTCGCCCCGGCGATCGTTCCGGAAACGTGGGTTCCGTGACCGTTGTAATCCAGGGTGTTGTTATTCCCGTTGGCGAAATTCCAACCGTAGACATCATCGACGTAGCCGTTGCCGTCATCATCGATGCCATTGCCAGCGATCTCGTCGCTATTCGTCCAGATATTGTCTCTCAAGTCAACGTGGTTGCGATCGACACCGGTATCGAGTACCGCGACAATAATGCCCTGGCCGGTATAACCCCGCGCCCAAGCTTCGGGAGCGTTGACCAGATTCACCCCCCAGTCGTTCGCTCCACCGAAGGTGGGGACGTTGGCGAAAGTAGACTGACCGATCGCCCGGGCTACGGCGGCGGCGGCATTGACTAAACCGTACCCGGAAGTCGAGCTAAATCCGGGGGTCGGGGGCGGGGTGGTAACAGTAGTGGCCGAGAGCGCTAGGTTGTAGTTGGTATCGCCACTGTATTGATAAACGCGAACGTAATAAGTCCCCGCGCTTAGTTGACTGGTGATGCTGTCGTTGGTAGTACCGCCGTTGTACGAACCGGCGATCACGTTCCCGTTCGTGTCGAGGAGGGAGACATCGGCATCCGCGCTCAGTCCCGTTAACGCGAGGTTGAAGGTAGAGGTCGCGCCCAGGGTGAAACGGTAGTAATCGTTGGTGTCCACCGAACCGATAAAATCGCTGTAGGTGGTGGGGGTCGCGCCGACGGCGATCGCCCGCGCGGTCGCGAGGGTGTTACCCGCGTTATCGGGAGGGGTGACGACGGTGGCCGAGAGCGCTAGGTTGTAGTTGGTATCGCCACTGAATTGATAAACGCGGGCGTAATAAGTCCCCGCGCTCAGTTGACTGGTGATGCTGTCGTTGGTGGTACCGCCGTTGGTCGAACCGACGATCACGTTCCCGTTCGCGTCGAGGAGGGAGACATCGGCATTCGCGCTCAGTCCCGTTAACGCGAGGTTGAAGGTAGAGGTCGCGCCCAGGGTGAAATGTAGGTGGTGGGGGTCGCGCCGACGGCGATCGCCCGCGCGGTCGCGAGGGTGTTGCCCGCGTTATCGGGGGTAGTGGCCGAGAGCGCTAGGTTGTAGTTGGTGTCGCCACTGTATTGATAAACGCGGGCGTAATAAGTCCCCGCGCTCAGTTGGCGTGTGATGCTGTCGTTGGTGGTACCGCCGTTGTACGAACCGGCGATCACGTTCCCGTTCGTGTCGAGGAGGGAGACATCGGCATCCGCGCTCAGTCCCGTTAACGCGAGGTTGAAGGTAGAGGTCGCGCCCAGGGTGAAACGGTAGTAATCGTTGGTGTCCACCGAACCGATAAAATCGCTGTAGGTGGTGGGGGTCGCGCCGACGGCGATCGCCCGCGCGGTCGCGAGGGTGTTGCCCGCGTTATCGGGGGTAGTGGCCGAGAGCGCTAGGTTGTAGTTGGTGTCGCCACTGTATTGATAAACGCGGGCGTAATAAGTCCCCGCGCTCAGTTGGCGTGTGATGCTGTCGTTGGTGGTACCGCCGTTGTACGAACCGGCGATCACGTTCCCGTTCGTGTCGAGGAGGGAGACATCGGCATCCGCGCTCAGTCCCGTTAACGCGAGGTTGAAGGTAGAGGTCGCGCCCAGGGTGAAACGGTAGTAATCGTTGGTGTCCACCGAACCGATAAAATCGCTGTAGGTGGTGGGGGTCGCGCCGACGGCGATCGCCCGCGCGGTCGCGAGGGTGTTGCCCGCGTTATCGATCGTTAAAGTTCCCAGTCCCCCGTTAGAAGGAGAGGCAGTATTCGGTAGAAGCGATAAATTCTGCCACGAGGAGTTTTGGAAATTCAAGAAACTTTGAGGGAAAACCGAGTTCGTTGTATTCGCGCTAGTCAGAAGGTCAAACATCATTCAATCTCCAAATTTTTAGTTCGCTGAAGCAGTTCGGGAACAATACGACTGAATACGATCGACGAAAATCTTTTTCAATCACGCGAGGCCGTGAATCACGAGTGAAAAATTTAAACGATGCCAGATTGAATCTAAAACTAGATAGTTAGCTGATCGGTGTCGCGAGCGAGTCTGCCCTTCTTTATCACCGATCGCGTCTAGCCTTCACTGAAAATCGGTGTGAAAAACTAGATTTCACACACGGGGTAAGCGCGTCTTATTTAGGAACAGAACCTAGAAATTTTCCCGCCTTAATACGCTCTGAACGAGCGAGTGACGAAAAATAAAGCTTTCAGCCCTTACCCATTGGATTCCCCGTTCGGTTTTCGAGAGATTTCGATCCCGGATCCAACCTGGATCGCTTAACAATTCGGAGGTCGTGAATCGGGGCAGGAAAGCTTGAAACCCTTATACAGAAAGAATTATAGTTAGCTCATAATCGGGCATCTCTGTCAAGGATCGTTAAGACGCGCTTACCCGGATTTCGCGAGCCGATTCGTTCAAAAAATCGGATCTAGCTGGCATAGTTAAACGAGCATCACTAGATCGAGTCGGTTCGCTCATCCTTAAAATGATAGTTAGAGTCACAACTAAATATACTAAAATCATTTGGCGAGCGTGACTGTGATTCGGATCACGCTCTCCACAAAGGTCTTAAGAACTTAATAGAAATAGACACCTCGACCTTTTTTCTGTTCTTTTTCCCGGCTTTCAACCGTTAGTCGAGAAGCTTCAGCTTATTTATACAGCTAAACAGAAGTATCGATCGCCCCTCGCTCTATTACCTATCAGTAGGTCATATAGGCTCGTGAAACAAACCGAAACCAAAACCCGGATACTCGATGTCGCGCGGGAGCTAAAGCGAGAGGGTCGGCATCCGTAAGGCGAGCGCGCGCGCCCATTCCCCGAAAAAAGACGAGCTACTGGAAGCCCCGATCGATACACCGATCGATTCCCGCGGAGCGTGGACGGTATGGGAGATTCCCCGGAGGAGAAATCACGCCGGTACCGCGGGCTATTCTACCCGACGGGATCGAACCTGTCCGCGTGTTACAGGGCGCGCGAGATGCGGACACGATTTTCACGCCAACGATTAGCCATCACGATCGTTATTTTTTAGCCTTTTTTTCCTGTATTCCGCGGTAATAGCTCCCGTCCGATGTAAAATTTCTTCTTCAGTTCTCCCAGTCGCCACCATAGCCCCGCGCTAATCAAAGCTACCCCCGTTAATACCGCGACGATCGCCAGACCGGATCGATCGACCAGCAGGGAGAATAGGGGTAAAGAAATCCCGAGGAACAACGTCACCACCGCGAGGAGAGTCCGTATTCGGTTAAGGTTTATTAACGCACCTTGACAACTAGCACAGTTTTTAGTATGTGAATGATAGCGCTCTAGCAGAACTTCCTTCGGTTTTCGCGGGGGTAGGGGAACACCGGGGAACGGTTCGGCGTTATATTGATTCACCCACGATCGCAATTCAAAGACGAACAGATCCGCTTTCGTCGGCAGATAACAGGCTCTCGCGTAATTCTCGCTACCGCCACTCTCTTCTAGATAACGCTCTTGAAAATAGAGAAAGATCTGATCGTCTTCGAGAATGCCGTTTTGATTCAGGTGGGAATACCAGGTCGGCGTGATTTTTAAAAAGAATTTCGGCAGATTCGACGAGAATTTAAACGGGAAACGGGCGAAAAGACGACATTCTCCCTTACGGATCGGGGTCGCGTAGACGACGGTTAAGGTACGTCCGAACTGTTTCGAGGTGAGATCGTGCCACATCAAAGCGGGCGCGACGAAAGTGGTGTATTGTTGGCCCAGTGTACCGCGACGCGGCCCCTCCGGCCAGATCCCGGTAAATCCCTGTCGATCGCTGTGGGTAACTTCCAATTCTACCGGGGCGGCGTTGGCGCGGTTGCCGATCGTCAGGTGATGGGTGTAGGGAATGTGACTGGAATCGAGGACGTTTTCGATGAGCGTCAGCGCGTCGTAGGGCAGATCGCGGAAGGTATCCAGACAGATCCAACCGTCGGGATCTTCCTCCATCGGTTCGATAATCGGTACTTTGGTATTCGGGGCATTGTTCGGATCGCCGGCGTAGACGAACAGGAGTCCCTGCCGGACGGTAGTAGCGAAGGAAGTCACGCAAGCGCGTCGGGAGGTTTCCGCGCGGGTTCCCTCCGGCTGTTGGGGGATGAACTCACAGTTACCCGCGCCGGAGAAAGACCAGCCGTGATAGGGACATTCAAGCTGTCCCGCCTCGTTAACGCGACCTTCGGAGAGAGGGGCGAGACGGTGGGGACATTTATCCTCGAAAACGCGCCAGGATTCTTGATTTTTATCCCACCAGATCACGAGATCCCGATCGAGTAGGGTGAAGGGAGTCGGGCGATTTTTAGCGAGATCTTTGACGTAGTGGACGGGATACCAAACCTCGCGCCAATCGAAGCGATCGAGTTCGGTTCCCCCCGCGGGATGACTGCTAACGGGGACGGTGAGGCCGGACATAAATCTTAAAAAAACTTGAACTCTTTACAGAATGTAACAAGTTTTGTCCGGACTTCGCCGGCGAACTTTTAGCGATCGAGGAATTCCGACAGGGGAACGACCGATACTACCGAGTCTAGATCGATCGGGCCGTAAACGTGGGGGAAAGTTTCCGATTCTTCTACCATAGGGAGAGAATCCCCGTCGGGGTGCGCGGGGGCTTCCCATCGCAGGGAAGCGGTCAATTTGTCGCTATCGATGCCTAAAACCACGAGATTCGGCATATCCCGATAGAACGCGTCGGCGATTTTGGGAACCTGTTCCCGCGTCGAACAATGGATAAATCCTTCGGTTTTCAACGACTGGGCGCGATATTCGCCCATCTCGCGGGCGATCTGCCAGCCTCTTTCCGTGGTGATGTGATAGATCATTCGATCGCCGTGACTGCATAAACCTCGATCCTATTGTAGAGCCTCGGAGCGATCGGGCCGAATCCCCGTCCCCTCGCGTCGCGGGAATTTTTCGCTACCGTGTCCGGGAGACGGAAAAGGCTCGGGATTCCTGAAAGTAAGGGCTTACGGGCGAATTTTCCAGCCGGGAGGGTTGACGGGGATGGAACGGGCGATGGGATACGTCCTCTCTCTCGATCGCGCGCGTGGTCGCGTTATCGCGGCGGAAACCGTCGAACCGTCGCGATCGAATGTCGCGGTGGCGCGACGTTGGCGGCCGCTAGAGGAAAGCGATCGAACCGCGCGTCGGAATATCCGGCCAGATAGCGCGTTTTTCCGCCAGTGGACGTGATAGGGGAAGAGGGAGGCGGGGAGACGGGGAAAAAACGGTCCGCGATCGGCGAAAGACGATTCACTAGCAATTGATCGCGAAAAGCTGAAAGTTGAAAGCTGACCGCCGATCGCGCGATTGTTTACCGGGGGTTTTTGGGCAAGCTAAGAGTAGTCGCGTTCCGTCCGGCCAGAGAACGCGCGACACCCGTTCTATGCACCGCGTCCCCCGTTCCTTCCTCCCCGACATTCGAGCGCCCCGGCAATTTCACTGGATACAGCGCTCGCGTCAACAGGGCAATCGGTTATTCGTGTTACTATTCAGCGATATCTTGGCTCTGGCGGGGGCTTGGTTCTGCGCGCGCTCTCTGAATCGTTTTTTCTCCCCCCTTCCCTCGGAATTGGTGTGGTGGAAATGGCTGGGCTTACCGAGTTTATTCTGGGTGTTCGTTCTCGTTACGGTACTCGTGTTCGTTTACGGGGGTCTGTATAATCCGGGGCGATCGAGTCAGGATTACCTGAAAACGACCAAATTAATCAGCCTCGTTTATCTTTCCTCCCTCGTTCTCGGTTATTTTTACGATCCGAAACTCGATCCCCCCCGATCGCTTTTTTTCAGCGCGTGGTTTGCCAGTATCGTTTTCATTCTCGCTTTCCGGTTGGTAGCGACGTTAATTATCGGGCAAATGAAGACGGAAAAGGGGAAAGTTCCCGTTTTTCTGATCGCTCCCGCCGTGAAAGTGCGGAAATTAGTCCGGATCTTGGAACAACGCTATCGGTATCGGGTGGTCGGGGTCGCGCTCGCTAATCACGCGAATTCCGCGGTAACATTGAGGGCGATCGCCGAATCGGGAGCGGTGGAGGTGTTAGCCGACGACATCCCGAACACCGATCTGGCCTCCCGATTGTACTGGCATCTCCGGCGATCGGGCATCGTCCTCCGGCTTCTCCCCTCCAGTCGCGAGATTCTCTACCGTCGCGGTCGCCCGGAAGTGGTCGCCGGTTTACCGACTCTTAGAGTGGAAACGCCCTTATTATCGGGATGGGATTACCGTTGCAAACGGATTCTCGATTTTGTCGGCGCTTTCGTCGGTTTAATTCTTCTATCGCCCCTCTTTCTCGTCGTCGCCATCCTGATTCAAATCTCCTCTCCGGGGCCGGTCTTTTTCCGGCAGGAGAGAATCGGTTTACAGGGAAAACCTTTCCCGATGTGGAAATTCCGCACGATGGTGGTGGACGCGCCGCAACTGCAAGCGCGACTGGAAGCGTGTAACGAGAGCGCGGACGGGGTGTTATTCAAGATGAAAAACGACCCGCGGATCATTCGTTTCGGTCATTTCTTACGGAAAACCAGTATCGACGAATTACCGCAATTATTTAACGTTTTACTCGGTCAGATGAGTCTCGTGGGGCCGCGTCCCCTGCCCGCGCGGGATGTGGAACGGTTCGATCGATGGCATCATATCCGCCATCAGGTGTTACCCGGTATCACGGGACTCTGGCAGATTTCCGGACGTTCCGATCTCGATGATTTCAATGACGTGGTTCGTCTGGATCTTTACTATATCGATAATTGGTCTCTCAATATGGATCTCGATATTTTGGTGGAGACGGTGCGGATCGTGCTGTTCGGAAAAGGCGCGTATTGATGGGGGATTTTCGCTATCAGATATCGGCTTTTAACGCGAGAGTTGTTTAGCGGTTGTATTGGGTTGACGGCTATCGATTTTCGTCGGGATACAGAAAAACTTTACATAGTCAATGCCTTTATGACTTTCTATAACAATCTTTTATTTTTTTTTGATTAACTTCTCAAAAATTAACAATAAATATACCGATCGAGAGAAGGTCAAAAATCAGAAACATTCGAGACGAAAAAGCGATCGATATCATATCGGTTTCAGATAAGTTCCTGTTATTATTCCCTGGAAAGAGAATTTCGCGGGAGAAAGCGATCGCGTGGTTATCGAGAAACGAACGGATAGAGATCGAGCGGGAATCGCTTCTTCCCCTCGTCTAGGAACCCTATATATGCCTAAAAAGCGAGAGAAGCGCGGGAATTCCCTCGCTCTTTATGCGAAAATCATGGTAAATTACGCTATCTGCGTCGGAGTGGTCATTGCGGGTAGTATCGTTCTCCGCGATATGAATACCCGACCCATGAGGGTAGCGCGTCAGGATAATCTCGATCGCCACGCGCGTCCCGCGGCCGCCGCGCTGATCGCCAAGCACTGCCCGATCTGTAAGGAACCCTAACAAATTCTCGCCTTACTCTTGACAGATGCTCTTTAATGTGATAAAGAATTCGGGATAGGAAATACCGGCCGCCTCCGCTCGATGAATGGTGGTGGGGTTTTTGGCGTTGAGGGCGGCGATCGCTAGACTCATGGCGATGCGGTGATCGGTGAAACTGTCCAGTTCCCCACCCTGTAAGCCCGTTCCTCCCGTGATTTCCAGTCCGTCCGGGAGTTCGGTCACTCTCGCGCCCATGCGGTTGAGTTGGTCGGCCATTACCGCCAGTCGATCGCTCTCCTTCACCCGTAATTCCGCCGCGTCCTTGATAATCGTCGTTCCTTCCGCGAAAACCGCCGCCACCGCGAGGATAGGGATCTCGTCCACGAGACGCGGGATAATATCGCCGGCGATCGTCGTCGCTTTTAATTTCGCCGTTTTCACCCGGAGATCCGCCACGGGTTCCCCGGTGACGGTACGTTCATTTTCGAGAGCGATATCCGCGCCCATATCCTGTAAAACCTCTAAAATTCCCGTCCGGGTGGGATTAATGCCCACGTTCTCGATGATTAGCTCCGAATCCGGCACGATCGAACCCGCGACCAACCAGAAAGCCGCCGAACTGATATCCCCAGGCACGATCACCGTCTGCCCGGTTAACGTGGGATAGCCCTCGATCGAAACACTACAGGTATCCGGATCGACCTCCACGTTAGCACCGAAAGCCCGTAACATCCGTTCGCTGTGATCGCGCGATAACGCGGGTTCGGTGACGGTGGTTCGGCCCTCGGTTAACAGTCCCGCGAGGAGGATACAGGATTTCACCTGCGCGGAAGCCACGGGAGAGTGATAGTGAATCGGTTTCAGGGACCGCCCGCGTACCGCGAGAGGCGCGAGGGTATTTCCTTTCCGTCCGCGGATACTCGCGCCCATCTGTTCGAGGGGTTTGACGACGCGGGACATGGGCCGCGAACGTAGGGAACTATCGCCGGTGACGACGAAAAAGCGATCGACACTGCCAGCGAGCAAACCGAGCATTAACCGGATCGTCGTCCCGGAGTTGCCCGCGTCGAGGATGTCGGCCGGTTCCTGTAGATTACCTAAACCGATTCCTTGGATGACGATTTTCTCGCTGTTGAGTTCGGAAATCTCCACGCCCATCGATCGAAAACAAGCCGCGGTACTGCGGGGATCTTCGCCGAGGAGTAATCCTTGGACGATCGTTTCCCCGGTGGCGATCGCCCCTAACATGAGAGAACGATGGGAGATCGATTTATCGCCGGGGATGGTGATGCGGCCCCGCAATCCCCCGATCGAGGCGGGATCGATCGCTAGATCTTGATGGGAGTCGAGGGAATGAAGGGTAACGATAGCCATGAACGTTTTCGGGGTAGACAGGAACCGTGATCTATTTTCTCCCCTTCCCTCGTTTTTTCCCTGTAAACTTATGTAAAGAAGTTTTCAGAATTAGTTCTCATGTCCCGTCGTCAGTTGTTCGGTTTCCTCGGGGCGATCGTCCTCGCGTGGTTCGCGTTGATTCCCGGCGCGCTCGCGTTAGGCGGCCCGCGACCCCCGTTACATCAACCCGCGCCCGATTTCACCCTTCCCACCAACACCGGGGACGGAAATATCTCCCTCTCCGACTACCGGGGAAAATGGGTGGTTCTCTATTTCTATCCGAAAGATTTCACCCCCGGCTGTACCCTAGAAGCGCGCCGTTTCCAGCAGGATCTCCCGAAATACCTCGCTAAAAACGCGCGAATTCTCGGGGTCAGTGCCGATGATGTAGATTCTCACGCCGAATTCTGCGATTCGGAAGGGTTAAAGTTCCCCCTTCTCGCCGATACGACGGGAGAGGTCAGCAAAGCCTACGGATCGTGGATGGGCTACGTTTCCCTCCGTCACACCTATCTCATCGATCCCGACGGCATCCTCCGAGAAATTTATCTGGGAGTCAATCCCGCCATTCACAGCGCGGAAGTTTTAGCCCGTTTGGATGAACTGCAAGCCGGTTGAGGTTTTGGGTAGATGGAGGGATGGGGAGTTCGGAGTTCGGAGTTCGGAGTGGGAAATCAAGATAGAGAGGAGATAATTTCGGGAAAAAATCGAGAGTTTCGAGAAAGTTACTCCCTACTCCCTACTCCTGCCTTCTGCCTTCTGCCTCCTGCCTCCTGCCTCCTGCCTCCCTCACCATAACGGATCGGAATACAGATGAATCGTTAGGGAATCTCGATCGCCCGGAACCCCGCTAATACAGGTACAGAGTGGGGTTCCGTCGTCTAACTCCACCTCGCAAGCGTGACACGATCCCATCAAACAGCCGGTAGTGATATGAATTCCCGCTTTTCGGGCGACATCGAGGAGTAATTCCCCCGGTTCCGCCTCGATAATCACATCATCGGGTAAAAATCGAATCTGTACGCTCATAATATACCTACGCGCGGAGTTTACAAGTTTTCGTGTGAGGAAGGAGTCAGGAGCTAGTAGTCAGGATTCAGGAGAAGGAATACGGGATAAGATAGCTCGCAATCGCAATAAACGCCGATTTAACTTTATATAATTCTAATTTTTGAGGTTTTTAAACTTTTTAAAAGACTAATCTTTACGTGACCTCTCGCGGAATTCATTTTCGCCCCTCTAAAAGCTTCAAGAATTACGATCTAGGACAATATTGCCATTTTTCTCGAAGTTTGCCGATTATTTGATTCTTCCTCCTGACTCCTGACTCCTACCTCCCGCTCGATCGCTTACAAACCCGACAGAATCGGTCTTAAATCGAGATTTTCCTCGATCAGTCGGGCGATCCGATCGAGCGCGACCTCCCGTTGTTCCCGATAATTGCCGATCCCGGTCGGCAGGGAAGGTAAACCGCGCCGTTGGGCGAGATGATTTAACCAAGCGCGTCGCCAGGGGCCGTTATCGAACAAACCGTGTAAATAACATCCCCACAGAGAGAGAGAATCGGTAACGCGTCCCAAACTACTATCCTCGACGAATAAAGAGGGATAATCCCCGTCCGTCTCCCGATCGAAACGACTGATCCCCTGATGGATCTCGTACCCGGTCACGGGTAAACCCTCGCGGGGATAATACGAAATCACCTGACGCTGACGGGTAACTTTATCGGGCGAGATCACCGTGGTCATGGGGAATAAATTCAACCCCTCGCACTCGGTCAGATCGCTCTCCCGGCGATCGGGATCGAGAATTTTTCGCCCTAACATTTGAAACCCGCCGCAAATGCCGAAAATAATCCCCCCGGCCGCGTGATAGTTCCTTAGCTGTTCGGCCATGCCGCTTTCTTGCAGGGCGGCCAGATCGGCGAGGGTGGTTTTCGTGCCGGGGAGGATCACCGCGTCGGGAAAACCGAGCGAGTCGTACAGTGAAGTATAGCGAATGTTTACCGATTCTTCGGCACTTAAGGCATCGAAATCGGTGAAATTAGCGATTCGCGGCAAGCGAAGGATACTGATATCGATCGAGTTTCGCGACGGCCGCGACGTTCGATCGAGCAAACTTAAGGAATCCTCGGCGCTGAACGGGATCTCGCTATAGGGCAGGACACCGAGAACCGGAATCCCCGTATACTCCTCCAGCCAGGTGATCCCGGAATCGAGTAACGATTTTTGCCCGCGGAACTTGTTGATCACGATCCCCTTGATTAACGCTTTCTCCTCGGGTTCGAGAAGGGCTAACGTACCGACAACGTGCGCGAACGCGCCCCCCCGATCGATATCCACCACCAACAGCGTCGCCGCGTTTAAATGTTTCGCCACCCGCATATTCGTGAGATCCCGGTGTTTGAGATTAATTTCCGCGGGACTTCCGGCCCCCTCGCAAACCACGAGATCGTATTCCATCGAGAGTTTTGCCAACGATTCGGTAATCGCGCGCCACCCCCGATCGAAATATTTCTCGTAATATTCCGAGGCCGTGGTCATCCCCACCGCCTGACCCTGAAGAATCACCTGCGAGGTCATATTTCCCTGCGGTTTCAGTAAAATCGGGTTCATCTCCACTCGGGGGATCGTGCCGGCCGCCCACGCTTGTACGGCCTGCGCGTGACCGATCTCGCCCCCCGTCGCCGTCACGTAAGCGTTGAGCGCCATGTTCTGACCTTTAAAGGGCGTGACGTGCCAGCCCTTTTTCGTCAGCAGACGACAGAAACCGGCGGTGAGAAAAGATTTACCCGCGTGGGAGGTGGTTCCCACGATCATGATCGCTTTCATAAAGGAGGCAGGGGGCAGGGGACAGGAGGCAGGAGGCAGGAGGCAGGAGGCTTTCAAGGCGAGAGTTTTTCAGCCGTAGCTACTATCTAAAGAGAGATCTAGCTGACCGCTATCTCGAAACCGAAAACCATCGATCGAGCGTATCCAATATTCTCTGCCAGAAACCGAGACCCGGCAGATCTCCCCCCGCGGATTGCCATTTCTCGACCAACTGCCGCCCGAGAGGGGTCAGGCGGAAACTATCGGTAATTCCCTGTCCGTCTACCTCGCGGCGCAGGATACCCACTTTAATCAGCCAGAGCAGGTGACGTTCGACTTTCGCCTCGCCGAGAGGGGTTCGGGTATAACCGCTCTCGACCCCGGAACGGGCGACGATCGATAACAGGGGAATCCCCCGCTCTTTCATGGCGGTAAATAATTCTAATCGGAAGGGAGAACCGCGGAGGGCGCGATCGGCGCGGCGGACGGTCGCGGCCGGGTACTCGATCGAGGATTTCGGGGGAGAAGATAGGGTCATGGCGATCGGCGACGTGGCGGTTTATTGATATTTAACATTGTATCGACGCTCGATCGCTCTCGTCCCCCCGACGAAACTCGGTAAAATAGAGATCGATCGTTATCTCTACCGGCTATGAACTTTCCCGAATCCCCCGATCGAGACAATCCCTACACCGCGGTCGAGGTCGAGATCGAACCGAACGACGCTCCCCCTCCCGACCCCTCCGAACGTTTCGCCCCCCTCCTGACGAAACTGAAAGCGTGGTACAGCGAATTACCCGTTCCCGCGCGGGTCGCGGTGGCGGTGGTCGGCGCTTTTCTCGCGCTCTCGACCCTGACCGCGATCCTGCGTTTGGTGAGCGCGGTATTAAGCGTGTTAATTCTGGGCGCGATTTTTCTCCTCATCTATCGGTACGCCCTCAAACCGGGCAAAACCTAATAACACATTTAGCGCGCCCTGTCAAGCAATAGGATAAATTATCGATGAACGAGTCAGGAAAAGGAGACATTCTAGCGGAAAACGTCGAGAAGTTAGGCTTGCGGCATATCCAGCGTCATCTATTTCTCTGCTGTGACCAAACCAAACCGAAATGCTGTAGTAAAGAAGAAGGATTAGAAGTATGGGAATACTTAAAGAAACGATTGAGTGAACTAGGACTCGATCGACCCACCGAGGAGCGCCCCTTCTGTATTTTCCGCACGAAAGCGAACTGTTTACGTGTTTGTACCGAGGGGCCGATCCTGTTAGTGTATCCGGATGGGGTATGGTATCGAAAGGTGAATCGGGAGACGATCGATCGGATCGTTCGCGACCACTTACTCGATAACCGGATCGTCGGGGAACACGCTTTCCTCGCGAGTCCCTTATCGGCAGTCCCGCCGAATCCCGACGGATCGAGCGGGGAAAACACCGTTCCGGCGCCAGAAAACAAGTAACTTTACAAATTTTTCCCCGATCGGGGATGTGTATCTGAAATTCATGAATTAAAATCGTGGTAAGCTACCTCGTGACAATACGGGATCTTCTAGAGGTTACTTCCGCGAAACCCGCGATAGGGAATACTGCCGATGAAAGACGCGAACAAGGACAGCAAAAAAAAACTTTTACTGATCGATGATGACCCGAATTTAATCTTACTGGTTAAAGATTACTTAGAATTCAAGGGTTACGTGATCACCACCGCGGAAAACGGTCGAGAAGCCCTAGAAATTCTCGAAAACGAACTACCGGATATGATCATCTGTGATGTCATGATGCCGGAAATGGACGGGTATACCTTTGTCAAGCGTCTCCGCGAGGACGGTCGCGTCAGTCGGATACCGGTGATGTTTCTCTCGGCTAAAGGGCAAAGTCAGGATAAAATCGCGGGGTTAAACACGGGCGCGGTCGTCTATATGGTCAAACCCTTCGAGCCGGAAGAGTTGGTCGCCCAAGTGGAAGCCCTGCTCGCCCGCCCGATCGGCCCGCCCGATCGCTACGATAATATCATTCAGGTTTCCCCGAACGTCGAATTGACCCCGACCGAATTAAAGGTCGTGCAGTTAGTGGCCCAGGGGATGGCGAACAAGGAAATCGCCGAAAAACTGAACGTCAGCCAGCGCACGATCGAGAGTCACGTTTCCAATATGCTCAATAAAACCAGTCTCCACAACCGCACCGAATTGGCGCGCTGGGCGATCCAGAATCGCATGGCCTAGGAAGGAGGGACGGGGAAAAAATCGGCTTTTCCGCCCGGCGTTTCCCGACGATCCCGACTCTCTCGCGAAAGAAACGAAGATCCGCGACCGGTTCGATAGGTCGCGGATCTAGTCCCGTTTTCGGGCGGGAGATTATTTAAACATATTGCTGACGGAATTATCCTCGTGGATACGCCAGATGGCCTCGCCGAGAATCGTGGCGACGGGTAAGACCTTCAACTGGGGGAAACGTCGGGATTCGGGAATGGGAATCGTGTTGGTCACGATCACTTCCTCGACCGCCCCACTGGATAAACGCTCGATCGCCGGGCCGGAAAAGACCGGGTGGGTGGCGCAGGCGTAGACCTGTCGCGCTCCCTTCGCTTTGAGAAGGCGCGCGCCCTCGGCGATCGTTCCCGCGGTATCGATCATATCATCGACGAGAACGGCGGTTTTCCCGGCCACGTCGCCGATCAGGTTCATCACCTCGGCCACGTTGTGGGATTGACGGCGTTTATCGATAATCGCCAACGGCGCGTCATCGAGTTTTTTGGCGAAAGCCCGCGCCCGGGCCACACCGCCCACGTCGGGGGAAACGACGACGAGATCGGGTAAATTTTTACTGAGAAGATAATCGATCGCGACCGGCGTACCGTAGACGTGATCGAAAGGAATATCGAAGTAGCCCTGAATTTGTGCCGAGTGCAGATCCATCGCTAGAACGCGATTCGCGCCCGCTTCCGTGATTAAATTGGCTACCAATTTCGCGGTGATCGATTCGCGGCCCGCGGTTTTACGATCGGCCCGCGCGTACCCGTAGTAGGGGAGTACGGCGGTGATCTGTCTCGCGGAAGCCCGACGACAGGCATCGATCATGATCAACAATTCCATCAGGTGATCGTTGACGGGATTGCAACAGGGTTGAACGAGATAGACATCGCAACCGCGGATCGATTCCTGGATCTGGATGTAAAGTTCACCGTCGGCGAACCGTTTACGGAGCATCGGCCCCACATCCATCCCTAGATAACGGGCGATGTCTTGGGCGAGCGGGAGATTAGCCGAGCCAGAAAACAAACGAAGACGATTACTCTCCGAGGCCGCTTGAACCATCGGATGAAGCGTCAAGGTGGCAGAATAGCTCACGGTAGGTTCTTTACCCTCAACTCAAGGCACGTTCTCTATCATCTCAGGTTTTCTGAAAATGCGAGAAGGTTTATTTCGATTTCGATCATAGCTAATTAATTTTTTACATGACGTAAAATCCGGTCACTTTGTCGGGTGATCCCGATCGATCTCCCGGTTTTCCCCGTATTTTCCGGGAACCGATCCGGGGCGCGGGACGATCGAGCCGCCATCTTCCGGTCGATTCGCGATAAACTATCGATCGCCTTTTCTAAATCCCGATTCGCGACCGACGCGACGCTCGAACCCTTTATGACCCCTCTTTTCATCACCGGAACCGATACCGACGCGGGAAAAACGGTTATCACTACCGCTCTCGTCGCCTATTTTCGTCAATATTTCCCCGAAAAAAGCGTCGGATTGATGAAATTAATGCAGACCGGGATCGGCGATCGAGAATGGTACGGACAGATCTTTCCCGAAAACGTGGAGATCGTCACGCCCCTACACTTTAGCGCGCCCCTCGCCCCCCCCGTGGCCGCCGAGCGGGAAAATCGCCCCATTCCCCTAGAAATCGTCTGGCGGGCCTTTCAGGATTTACAACGGGAACGAGATCCCGTGTTCGTGGAAGCGCTGGGGGGATTGGGTTCCCCGGTGACGCGGGAATTAACCGTCGCCGATATCGCCGCCGATTGGCGTTTACCGACGATTCTGGTCGTTCCGGTGAAATTGGGAGCGATCGCTCAAACCGTCGCCAATGTCGCCCTCGTCCGACAGACGAAGGTTCATCTCCGGGGAATCGTCCTCAACTGTGTTCAACCCCGCACCGAGACGGAAATCGAGGAATGGACACCGATCGATCTGATTCAATCGCTCACCCGCTATCCCGTGTTGGGAGTGATGCCGTTTATCGAGGATCGATCGGATCTGGGGTTCCTCGCGTCGGTGGTGGAGGGGTGGGAGATCGATCGATGGTTCGTCCCGTTGTAATACCGAATTTCCGAGCCTCGTAGCGGGTATAAGAGTGGGGAAAGCCGGGAGAGGCCGATCCGTCCACCTTTTGCCCGTTCCCTTTGCCCTTTACGTTCCTACCTCCCCGCCGTCCCCGGATAGACGCGAGAATAGCGATCGGGGTCGATGTATTTCCCGTCGCAGTTTTCTTTGATCCGGTACTCGATCAATTGGAATCTGGTGTCTCGCCACCGGTAGCGCGCGAAGGTTCCGCAATCTCCCAGGCCGCGATATTTAGTATGGACGGTTAATAATTGTTGTTCGCGATCGTATTCGGGTAAACCGCCGATCGATCTCACCGGGGTTTTGCGATCGCTCCCCGTGTCCTCGATAATTTCTAGGGATAGGGGCGAGATGCTAAAGGTGCTATCCGTCGCTTTGTAGAGATAATATTCGTAATTCCCCTGATAAGCGCCCATGAAGCAGAGAAATTGTACGAGATAGCGATCGCCCGCGAGGGGATACACCGCGGACTCTTCGGCAACGGTTCGATCGATGTCGCCGTCGCATAATTTCAATCTCTCCCGATCGCCGTACACCCGCGCGAGGATATCTGCTTTCGTCACCGTTTTCGCCGCTAGAGTAACGTTGATCGGCGATTGTTGCGAGAACCCGATCGCGAATAACCCGAACCACCCGATCCAAGTGTTCATTTCCCCCCCTCGCGCCTTCGCTTTCCTATAATGAATCGATAGACCCGCCCGCTAAATTCTTCCCGTATGACCCGATCGATCTGGAAAATTATTATTCTCATTATCTCCATTATAGTTTTCGCGTTTTCCGTCCAGAGCATTTCTTTTTCTAACCGATCGTCTCCGATTGTCGCGACGCTACCCGATATCAGCGGACTAGCTTGGGTGGAGGACGGCCGGTTTCTCGCGGTTCACGACGCGAAAGATCCCTCGTCCGCTCGCATCAGTCTTCTGAGCGTTCCCGAGGACGGAAAAACTCTCTCCTGGCAAAGTTTAACGGTGAACTGGCCGGAATCGAGCGGCATCGGCAAGGATCTCGAAGCGATTACCGCCATTCCGGGGACGGATTTCTTTTTACTCGCCGAAAGTGGCGATCGAAAACCCAATCAACGGCTGTTTCTCATATCATACAAAAACGAAAAAGTCAAGATACTCGCGGTAACGAATTGGCCGGTTCCGGTGGAAAACGTGGAGGCGATCGCCGTTACGAGAGTTAACGATCGCTATCTTTTCCTCTACGCGGAACGGGCCGAGAATCGATCGGGTACCGATATCCGCTGGACGACGCTAACCCTCGATCCGTTGCGGTTCGGGGAATTTCGCTCGGTTTCCTTTACCAGTCCCTTCGGTAGTGGCGAGTATGTCCGGCAGATCTCCGATCTCGCGCTGGATAGTCAGGGGAATCTCTATATCGCCTCGACCCGCGATCCGGGAGATAAGGGAGCTTTTCGGAGCGCTATCTATCGAATCGGCCGGGTTTCGGGAGAAAGTGGCGTGATACTCGACCCGAATCCCCGTCCGTTGGGCGAGATCGACGGTTTGAAAGTGGAGGGGGTAACGATCCAGAAGAGGACGACGGGCGATCGATTGTTTTTCGGGACGGATGACGAGGATTACGGGGGGGTTTTCCGTCCGTTGCCGGAAGGATGAGGTCGAAGGAGGCGGGAGGCATCGTCCTACCCTTACCCCGTAGCGCTTACAGAATAATTTTTGCCAAAATCAACGCGAAATCGGTTTATTTTTGCAAATTCATGGCGTTTCCAGGGCGGAATTCGGGGATTTTCGGGTGGCCACGCGTCCCTCTTCCTATCCCGCGGTCTTCCGACCCGCGCGGGGGGAACTTCTCGATCGAATTCTAGATCGATCGCCTCTCCCCCGATCGCCGGATCGCCACCACCGCGGGACGGGGGGGATCGTTCGGTTGTTTTCCGGGCCAGTTCGAGCCGATCGGAACCTTGCGAATCTGGATAAATTCCGCCCCGTCGGTCGTCATCAGGGTAAATTTCCGCTCCTCGAAGGCCATATCCCGCCGGGTTCCCCCATCCTCCCCCGGATGCTGAACCGAGAGGAATAACGTTTCGCCGTCCCCGGTAAAATACGGCCCCGTTAACTCCGTTTCCATCGGCCCGAACGCGAAGGGATAGGCCGTTTTTTCGCCTTTGGGAATCACCCACGCGGAATTATTGCCGAAAACCCCCAGTAACTCCCGCTGGCTTAACGGGACTCTCTCTTTATACCGGCTAGGAACCGCTTGATTTAACCCGCTATTAGAAATATCGCTCACCATCCAGAGATTTCCCTTGCCGTCGAAAGCGAGGTTATCGGGATTGGAAAAACCGCTTCCCCCGTTCGCGGGTTCCCCTCCCGTGGCTACCATTTCCCAGCGGAAGGTCAGCGAGGCAGGATCGTTATTATCCTCGCTTATTTTCATAATCCAGCCGAATTCATAGGGAATTTCGCCCCGCAGCCCACGGAAGATCTCTCGATCGGCCCCGCCATCGTCCGCGTCGGGAGTTCCGGAGGTGAAGGTCAGATATAAATTCCCGTCCCCGTCGATTTCCGCGTCTTCCGGACGACCGGTAGGGGTGATCCCGACCGCGTTGGCCGCGAAATGGGCATCGATGACAATCGCCCCCTGTTTTTCCGTCGCGGTTCCCTCGTAGAGATCGCCTAGGGTTTTGTAGTGGGCTTTGTATTGAATTACTTCTTCGTCATCTCTCAAAAGGAATAAATCCGCGTCGGTGGCGGTTCGATCGACTTTCGGTAACGCGATCACCCCCTCCCCGCGACCCGCGGCGATCTGACTCGGTAGGACGGGATCGATCGCCGTTTCCGGCCGCAACGCGATCCAGCGACCGGTTCCATCCGGGTTAAATTTCGCCCCGTACAGCGTTCCCTCCTCGAATAAGCGGGAATTCCCTTTATCTTCCGGGTTAGAAACCTTGCCGCTAGAGACGAATTTATAAACGTGACCCCCCCGGCGATCGCACCCGGAATAAACGGCGATCGGTTGGCCGGTCCGCGCGAGAAAAGCGACCGACTCGTGGCGAAAACGTCCCAACCAAGTGTGTTTCGTGCCGTAATCGTCCGGATTGGCGGGATCGATCTCCACCATCCACCCGTATTTATTGCCCGCGAGGCCGAACACGTTCCCCCGTCCGTTCACGTCTGCCGAGGTGATCCGAAAAGGGGTCGTATCGGGATCGAGGGAGGAACCGTCGGCTAACACCGGGTCGCTGACCTGATCTTGAAAGTTTTCCTCGGCGCTGAAGACGGTTCCCCACGGGGTCGTTCCCCCGGCGCAATTTTGAAACGTACCGATAATTTTCGCCCCTAAGCCGTCCTCGTAGCCTTTTTTGGCGGTTTTGGTGAAAATGGCGACCGCGGGGCCGGTAGCCTTCAAATAACGTCCGTCATCGAGTCCGGAGATGCCCGTTACCCGTCGATCGCTTTTACTATACGTCCTCTGCCATTTGCCGCGCGCGTCCCGACGCAGGGAGATCACCCCGATTCCCTGATCGATCAGTCCCTCTCGGGAAATCTCGACAATCTTGGCTTTTAATTCGGGATCGTCGAGTTTATAGGCTTTAATCCGCCCGTTTCGCCCCGCTTTTTCTCTCACTTCCTCGAAAGGAAGCTTTTTCCCGATCGCTCTCTCGAAGGTTTGCATCCATGTCCGACCGCTAAGATATTCAAAATTCACGGTTAGATAGCCTTCCCCCGGTCGCGTTTCGACGAACGAGAGATAGTCGTTGTTGTAGCCGAAACGGGAATCGCCGACTTTATCCCCCCAGACCGCGACGATATCGTAGGTAAATCCGTCCGGAAGTACGAGATCGTCGATAATTTCGTAGGTTTGATAGGCTTTCGCTTGATTTCGGGCGGGGATTCCGTCAAAGGGTAGGGGAATGGGCGATCGAACGGGTCGGAAACCTAAGCGGGCCGGATTCGGGGCGATCGAGGCGGATAATGGGCGTTTATCGCGTAAACCGAGGCTAGAAACGCCGATACTCGCGGTTAAAAAGGTGAGGAAACGACGGCGATCGAGAGTCATGATGCGGACGCGGGGTTGACAAAAGTTTATCGAAATTCTACCCCCGCGAGGTTATGAAAGCGTTAATAACTGTTTCTCGATCCACGGCTCGTTAAATATCCGGTCGTAGATACGGTTTTTGACTTTTAAAAAGCCGTTTTCCCGCACGATCAGGCCGGATAATAGTAACTCGATCTCTTCGGGACTCGAACTCGTTTTCACGTCCCCTCGCGAGCGGATCTCCCGGTACAGGTTCAACAGATCGACGGGCGATCGATGGGAATTATAGAGAATCCGATCGGAGATCGTTTTCAGGTGTTCCGGATTATCGTTCACCTCCCAATTTTCGAGAATCGTCGATCGCACCAGATCGTCTACCCATCCGGTCTCGTTTACCTCGGGAATTTCGTCCGCGTATTGATGGATCGTCCGACAGATTTTCTGGGTTAAAAAGGGTTGTCCGTTCGTCCAGTTTAAAATCGCCTGTAAGACAGACTGGGGATTTTTTACCCGTTGTTGAATTCCCCGTAATAACGGTTGCGCTTCGTGCGCTTTAAACCCCTCTAAATGGATCGCCTGTCCGAGGTTAAAAGGGGTGGAATCCCGATCGACGATCAAGCGAGCGGGGGTCGCCACCCCGAATAAAGCGAGGGTTAAGCGTTGGAACTCCGGTCGATCGGAACGTCGGTTATAGAAACTCCGGATCAACGCGAAGAAATCATCCATACAGAACGGTAAATTCAGGATACTATCGATCTCGTCAATGTAAAGAATAATCGGTTCGACGATCTCCCGTAAAATCACGCTCGCGATAAACTCGGAAAGACGGTAAACGGGGGAAAGATCTTGATGTTCCCGCCACCATTGGCGGTGATTGATGCGGGTTAATAGGTCTAACTCGCTGGCCAGGGAATAGGCGAAGCTGGTGTACCATTGCTCTAGCGTCATCTGTTGACTACCGATGCCGGAAATGTCGATCGCCGCGCATTTATATCCCTCGGATTGGAATCGTTTTATCGATTGAATTCGTAGGCTGGATTTTCCCATCTGTCGGGCGTTGAAAACGTAACAGAACTCTCCTTTTTTTAGCGATTTATACAGTTGTCGATCGGCGTTTCGAGCAACGTAAGTTAACGAGTCGATCGGTAAACTCCCTCCCACTTGATACTGATAGAGAAGGGTATCCCGTTCCCCTCTCAATACGGAGTTCTCGATAATCAACTCCGATTGTGTCGCCTCTAAAATCTCTAGGGTTTGTACTAACTCCAGGGTTCTTTCCCATACTTTTTGTTCTAGGGTATTATTCGAGACCGCTAATTCTTGGCGGATCGCTTCTAGGTCGGCATTTTTAGCGGCGAGTCGATCGATGAATTTAACTCTCTCGTTTTCCGCTTTTTTGCGTTCGGTTATATCGGTAGAAATCCCGCAAAGGATAGAAGAATTATTTCGAGGATCGGGCAGGGGAAATTTATTAGAAATATAGGTATGAATTTCTCGATCGTGGATAAGTTCTTCTTCAAATTCTAGGGCTTTTTTTTGTTTCAGTACCGCCAGATCGTTTTTCCGGAGTTTTCGGGCGATCGCCGGATCGAAGATTTCGCGGTCGGTTTTCCCGATAATTCGATCGCCGGAGATCTTGAAAACTTTTTCAAATTGATGATTGACCAATACGTATCGTCCGCGGGTATCTTTTACATAAATCGTCGCCGGGGCGTTATCGAGAATCGCTTGTAAATTTTTTTGATTTTGTTGTAAGGTCTGATTTTCGATCCGGAGAGTTTCTATCTCGGCTTGAAGATTTTGATGGAAAGCGAGCGAGGATTCGTATTGTCTCGCGATCTCGATCGAGATCGCCGCTTGCCGACAGAGAATTTTCAGGGATTCTAACTTTTCGATCGAGAAAGCGCCGGCCATTTCCCGATCTTCCAAATACAGTAATCCCGTGAACCGCTCTCGATCGTGTATCGGCAGGCACAGAACGGATTGAATTCGATGCCGATTCAGATAGACATCCCGACCGAAATGATCGTCGGTGAACGCGTTATCGAGAACGATTTCCCGTCGGGTTTTCCACACTCGATCGACTAGGGAAAGCGGTAGGGTTCCCGCGTCCCGCGCGCTTCGAGACGGACGGACGGCCGAAGCTTTCGAGTCCCTCTCCCCTCGCGCTTCTATCCATAAATCCCCCCGATCTTCCCCGATCAGAACCCCCGTTCTCGCTCCCGAAATCTCTAAGCCGATCTCGATTAACCGGGCCGATAATCGATCGAGGCGAATTTCCCCGGCGATAGTCCTAGAATATTCGAGGAGCGAGGGAAAATCCAGATCGCCGGTAGCCATGAGCGAGTTCTCCTAAAAAGAGAGAGAAAGCGAGTTACCCCGGCGAATCGTCCGAACTCTCGACGTTCGAGTTGATTTCATCGGTCGCGGGCCGGTCTTCCCCGCTCGATCGCTCCTCGATTTCCGGGAGCTTCAGTAAGAATCCCGCGAACAACCAATAATAAATCGAGACCGGTTCGACCGAAAGGGGATAATAGTAAGGATTGTAACTAATAAAAAGAATAAAAATCCAGATACAGAGTCCCCAATGTCGGAACGCGGGAGTTCGTAAACTTCGATAGGCGCGCCAGGTCAAAACACAGAGAATCGTCACCGCTATCATGAAGGCCACGAAACCGACGATCCCCACCTCGTAGAATAATTTGGCGTAATAGGTTTCGATCAGACGGGTTCCATCCTCGTCCGCCAAACGGCGCGCCCCGCTACTAGCCTCTCCTAAACCGAAGCCGAAGGGTTGAACGTACCGGAGAATCCATTGAATCTGTCTGGCCACAAAATCGGTAGGGGGAGAAGCCTGCCATCGAGCGATTAAATTTAACGCTCTCTCTCTCAGAAAAGGAATGAAAAGCACCGAAAGAAACGAGATAGCGCCGATCGTTCCTAATTTTAACGGTAAGCGTTTTTTATTTCGAGCGGTCGCTATCAGCAGAACGAGATAGAAAGCGGGAACCAGTATCAGGGGAAGTCGTTGCCCGGAAACGAGTGTCGCTAACAAAACCAACCCCATCGCGCCCCAACCCGCGATCCGCCACCGGCGCGAGGGGTCGCTAAAACTGGCCGCGTAAGCGATCGCGCTACCGGACACTAAAAACCACCCCCATTGCCAGGGGTCGGAAAAAGTTCCGGGGAGACGGATCATGCCTTGAACGGGATTGTACAGCACCGATCCCCCCACCAAACATTGCGCCTTTAAGGTCGCCTTACGCGTGATATCGGGATAAAAGCGGGTCTGGGATACATCCACTCCCACGGCTAGACGGTTCAAAACCTCGTTATCCGGACACACGCCCTGTACTAATAAAAAATACTGCACCAAGGCCAAACCACAACAGATCAAGAGGAGGACGATTAATAGGCGATTGACCACGAAGAGATCTCGGCGCTGTTGGAGAAGATAATAACCGCACAGAACCAGGGGAATATAAGCGAGAAGGGTTTGTAATCCGACGATTCCCGTTAAAATTCCCCGTCCGCCCTCGGGAATATTCACGAAAAAGAACGTGATCAGACTACTGAGCGTTAAAACACCCGCCGCGATTAAAAAGGGCCGGGTTTGTAAACGGAATTTTTCAAAAGTTTGGGTGGTTAGGAGAATTTTCGCGAGCGCGGGGTAATAAAAAGCATCTTTCGCGATTTTATACAGGGGATAGGCTTCAGCGAAGCGGATCAAGTTTCCCTTGACGGTAAACACCTTAACGATCGAGAAGGCGACGGTACTACTAAAAGGAAGGTAGATGAGGAGCGCGAGTAATCCTAAACGAGGATGGATAAAGGAAGCTACCATCGCGGGAACGGCGAAGATCCCTAACAAGGCCGCTTTCACGTCAAACACGATTCCGAGAACGATAGCGATCATCAACGTCACGATCGCTAGTACCGTTAATAATAGTGAGTCCCTTTCTTTCATCGAGGATTTTGGGTCGATAACCCCGTCCTAAAAGGACGGCTTGACATTCCCACGGGGGAAACCGGTTTTTGTTCCCGATCGGGTGAGAACCGGCTAACTCGTTGAAGTCTCTTCGCCCACCGTTGAGAAACCGGGCCTCTCTTGAACAATACCCGCGTCCATCGGGAGCGCGAGGGAATCCGAACCGGGGACGCGTTCGGAAATAGGTCGCGGATAACGACCCCACGGCTATTTACCGCTTATTTTGCCAGAATCGTTCCTAGCGATCCTCTCCCTTCAACGGTGAGGTAGGTGAAGTGAAGGGCGAAATGATGAGGCTTAGGAGACAGTGTAGCCGATCCGCGGTTTGTAGTCACCCGATCGCTCTCGCTCCTTTTCCTTCCGGACGATTCCGGTCGCTACCGCCCCGACCGGGTTCGATTCGTGAAAATCGGGGGATTCGTAGACAATCTAGTTTTTTTATGTTATAATTGTAGATTGTGCAAATTTCAAAACGAGAGGGTTAATCATGGCGGGTAGCGAACTGAAAGCGGATCTCTGGGTGAACGAGTACATCACGCCCTGGGACATTTATAGTCACGGGGTTTCCCGAATTCTCGCCTATCGGAAAACCGCTTTTCAGGAGATGTACATCGTCGAGTCGGGAGCCTACGGAAAAGCCCTCGTTCTCGATGGCAAATGGCAATCGTGTACGGGCGATGAATTTATCTATCACGAGGCGTTGGTACAACCCGCGACGATCGCCCACGGACAGCCGAAAACCGCCCTGATCCTCGGTGGGGGAGAAGGCGCGACCACCCGCGAACTCCTGCGCTGGAAATCGATCGAGCGGGTGATGATGATCGATATCGATGGCGAGGTGGTGGACGCGTGTGAGGAACATCTCGCGGAAATGCACCGGGGCAGTTTCGACGACCCCCGTTTTGAATTAGTCGTCGCCGACGCGCTGGAAGTGCTGGACACGACCGCGGATAAATGGGATATCATCATCTCGGATCTCGTCGATCCGATCGAGGAAGGCCCCTCTTTCCCCCTCTTCACCAAGGAATATTTTGAAAAACTGCAACGCGTCCTTGCGGAAGGCGGCATCGTCGTCGTCCAATCCGGCCCCGTTTCGCCTCCCTCGGTGAAATATCACGCGCGTCTGGTCAACACGCTCAAAGCCGTTTTCCCCCACGTTCATTCCTACCACGCGCCGACCCCCAGCTACGGATCGCCCTGGGGTTATACCCTCTGCGCGAACCACCCGCTCGATACCCGTCCCGACCCCGACGTGGTAGATAAACTCCTCGCGGAAATGACGACGGGAGAGTTAAAACTGATCGACGGTACGACCCTACTGGGATTATTACAAACCCCCCGCTATATCCGCCGGGCGATCGAGGACAATCCCGAGGTTTACACCCTCGCCGCGCCCCCGAAATTCTTCGGTCAGGGAGTGGTCGGCAAGGAATCATAGACTTCCTGCAAAAATCCAAACTCTCTTGTAGCGACAGGAGTCAGGAGACAGGAGTCAGGAGTCAGGAGGAGAAAGGAGAATTGAAGAGCTTTCAAGGGTATAAAACCGGTATTTCGGTTTAAATATTCTTGAAATTGCAACTTTTTAACTTCAATTCAACTTTCAATTCTTACTTTTGCAGGAGACGAGCGTGAACTAACGTTCACAACCGAGTATGAAAATCTATTTTCATACCGATTTTCCGGGCGTGCCAGTAGGGATACGGGTGGGGGCAAAGGAGAAAGCCTGATGAAGCGACCTTTTTCCTTTAACCTTTTCCCTATTACAAACGAATCTCTCCTGTTTTTAGAAAATCGGGATTAGCCCAAAAAAACACCGAATCCTCGCCCGCTCTCCCCGTCCGGATCGTCCTCGCCACTCTCGGGCCAGGTGAAGCGAAAAGTCGTCCCCCGATCGCCCTCGGATTCCACCTCGATTTTTCCCCCTTCCGTCTCGACGATCTTGCGGACGATCGACAGACCGATGCCGGTGTTTTCGCGCTCGTCGCGGGATTTGAGGGTATGGAAGATCTGGAAAATTCTCTCGTGGTATTCGGGGGCAATACCGGGCCCGTCATCGGTCACGGTGAACTCGTAGCGATCGCCCGCGGGCCGGCCGCCGATCTCGATCCGTCCCGCGCCCCGATCGTGATGTTTGATGGCATTACTAATGAGATTGGTGAACACTTGCCACAACAGCAGACGCTTGGTAAACAAACGGGGCAGATCGGGAGCGATGGCGAACACGAACGAGGGAGGCGGCTGGAGAGAATCGATCGCCTCTTCCAGCAAACGACCGACATCGGTGACTTCCGCGGCCACCGGGAACCGACCGATCCGGGAATACTGTAACAGCCCCTCGATCAGATTCTCCAAACGATAAACCCGCTTCCGCAGTAACTCTAGATGCTGGCGCGTTTCCCCCGGCACTCCCTCGCCGAGATCGTCCTCGATCCAGACCGAGAGATTGGCGATCGCCCGTAAAGGAGCCTTCAGATCGTGGGAAACGACATGGGCGAAGCGATCGAGTTCTTGATTGCGCCACGCTAACTCGTCCGTAAAGCGCCGTAGGGAAACATTCAAGCGATTCATTTCCTCCTCCCGCTCGCGGGCGCGTAGTTCCGCCCGTTTGCGTTCGGTGATATCGAGCGCGATCCCCGTCATCCGGCAGGGATTTCCCGCAACGTCGTAAAACGTCCGGCCGATCGCCGTTAACCAGCGCCTCCCCCGCGTCGGGTGGTGGATACGGAACTCGACATCGAGATCGGCGTGACGTTCTAGCGCGTCCCGGCAAGCCCGATCGACCCGCTCGCGATCGGCCGGCTCGATCGATTCCAGCCAGTTTTTGTAGGACGGCATCACCGAGCGATCGACCCCGTACAATCGATAGTATTCCTCCGACCAAGTGACCCGATCGCCCGGGATATCCCAATCCCACAATCCCGCGCCCGCCGCCCTCTGTGCCAGCCGTAACCGTTCCTCGCTCTCCCGTAGCGCCTCCTCGGCCCGCACCCGATCGCCGACATCGCTGACCGAGGCCACGAATCCCTCGACCTTTCCGGTTCGATCGAATCGGGGAATATACGTCGCTTCCACGTACCGGCTCGGCGCGCCCCGATAGGGAAGCAGAGCCTTGTAAGTAACGATCTCTCCCGCCAACACCCGCGCCACGTAGGGACGGATAATCTCGTAGGCCGCGGGACCCAAAACCTCCGCGAGCGACTTTCCTAACACTTCCGTCGCCGGACGACCGAACCATTCCTCGTAACGGGCGTTGACAAAGTGATATTTTTGTTCGACATCGATAAAGGCGATCAGCGCGGGCAGGGAATTGGTGATCGATCGCGATTCCCCCTCTCTCTGTCGTAGCGCCTCTTCCGTCTGTTGTCGCTCGATCTCCGCCGCCGCCTGATCGGCGAAGATCCGGATCAGCACTTCCGGTTGTAAACTCTCGTCGATCGGTCGATCGTGTTGAACGGTCAGCAATCCCAATATCCGGCCGTCACTTCCCCGCAAACTCGTTCCCAAGTAGCTTTCCACGCCCATCTCGACGAGCCAGCGATCCTCGGGAAATTGTCGCGCCACCCCCCGCCGGTAGAAGCGATCCCGGAGGTGGATCACCCGCTCGCAGGGCGTTCCGGCGAGGGGATACTCGAACTCGGCGCTCGGTCGGCCGTCCATCCAACCGGCGATCGTCCTCGCCCGATCGGGGTTTTCCGGATCGAGGCGACAGATGAACGCGTACCGAACCCGCAGGGTTTCCGCGAGCGAGCGAACTAGGGTTCGGAAAAATTCCCCCCCTCGCGAAGTCGCGCCCTCCACCAAGCGGCGGAGCGTTTTCTCGTAGCGGTGGCGATCGTCGATATCGGTGGAGGTCCCGTACCAATGAACGATCCGGCCCCGTTCATCCCGAACCGGGACGGCGCGAGTCAGAAACCAGCGATAAACCCCGTCGCTCGCCCGTTTAATCTGGGTTTCCGCCTCGTACAACGACTCGCTTTCTAAAGCTTCCGCCCATTTCGCGTAGAGTCGATCGATGTCGTCGGGATGGATCACCTCGCTGTATCGGGAATAGTCCCGCGTTTGTTCGAGGGTGAGACCGGTGTAATCGGTCCATTGTCGGTTGACGTATTGTAGCTTTCCCTCGCCGCTCGCTATCCAGACGATCTGCGGTAACGTGTTCACCAACTGCCGGAACAGTTCCTCGCCGAGCGGGGGGCTTTCTCTCCCGAGACGACGCTCGCCCGCCGACGCGCTCGGTCTCTCGATCGGATGATTTTCGTTTTCGTTCACGACTGTAGGGACGTAAAAGACGGTCGATTCTCGCGAGCCGCTTTCGGGAGATCCCGATCGGGCGGTGTTGATTTTTACCGGCTCACTCCGAATATGTATTCGATCCGTAGTGCCGAAAACTTCTATCGCGAGGGGGATCTAGCCCGATCCTAACTGTCGTCTCGCCTCGTAAAGAATCACCGCCGTAGCGATCGCCACGTTCAACGATTCCACGCCGCCCATCAGGGGAATTCTCACCGCTTCATCGGCTAATCCCGCGAGTTCCGCCGATAATCCCGCCCCCTCGTTGCCCAGTAAAATTAAACTCGGACGGGTAAAATCGATCTCCCAGTGGGTTTTCGTCGCGGTCGGTAAAGTGGCGATCGCCCTCACCCCCCGTTTCTGATAATCTTTCACCAACGAAACGAGATCGGACTCCCCCCCCATCGGCACGCGGAACCATTCCCCCGCGGACGAGCGTAATACTTTCGGATTATCGATCTCCACGCTATCCGCGCTCGACCACACCCCGTCCACTCCCGTGGCCACCGCGGTCCGGATAATCGTGCCGAGATTGCCCGGATCTTGTAATCGCTCTAAAACCAAGCCGATTTGTAACGGATTCCGGACGGGGGGCTGTAAATTCTCCCGGACGATCGTGGCGATCACCCCGTCCGGGTTCACCGTCGTGGCGATCGAGGCCAGGACTTCCGGTGTCACCGTTTCCACCCGTCGCGCCCTTTGTACGGCGGATTCCACCAGTCGAGGGTGTCGCTCGCGCCAGTCTTCCGTGAAACAGACCGTATCGAGGGAACCATTCACCTGAAAAACGGTCTCTAATAAGTGTGTCCCCTCGATCAAGCACAAATTCTGTTCCCGTCGTTCTTTTACACGGTGAAGCTTCCGAATCTGTTTGATCGCGGGATTTTGCTGACTGCTAATCATGCCTAAAAGATAGGTAAGCAAACTTCGAGCGAGCGAAAGTAATCGGCTTTTTTACTTTTCCTTGCTACCCTAGGCATCAGTCACTAGGGATGAATGCGGAACTCGGGACTTGAACCCGAAAGTCCTACGGACACTAGAACCTGAATCTAGCGCGTCTACCAATTCCGCCAGTTCCGCATTTTTTTTCTTACACGATCTCCTAGTATACTAACCCGATCGAAAAAAGTCAAGCGCGTGTTAGGTATTGACGAGACAGTTAAGATATTAGCAAGTTTGGAATAAAGCCGAGGGCGATTTTGCAGAAATCTGATAAAATTCAGATTCGCTCTGCAAACGCTCCCGAATCTACCGCTATTAACACGCGTGGTAAATTACCCTATGACAATCGAGAACGATCGACCCTATTTAGAAATTCAAGGCCGTTATCCCCTCAGCGGTGAGGTGTCCATTAGTGGAGCGAAAAACGCCGCCCTCGTGATCATGGCGGGAGCGTTACTCTGTTCGGACGAGTGCCGTATCCGCAATGTCCCGGCGCTGGCCGATATCGATCGCATGAGCCAGATCCTTTCGGCGTTGGGCGTGAATGTTCGCCGCGAGAGAGACTGCCTCGACATCGACGCGCGGGATCTGCGAAGAGTACAGGCGCCCTACGATCTCGTTTCCCAGTTACGGGCGAGCTTTTTCGCCATCGGCCCGATCCTCGCCCGCACCGGAGAGGCGAATATTCCCCTGCCCGGCGGGTGCGCGATCGGGGCGAGACCGGTCGATATCCACGTTCGCGGGTTACAGGCGATGGGCGCGGACGTGACGATCGAGCACGGGATCGTCCACGCGAGCGTGAGAGGAAACGGCCGCCTGCAAGGGGCGAGATTCTGTCTCGATTACCCCAGCGTCGGCGCGACGGAAACCCTGATGATGGCTGCCACGCTGGCCGAGGGAGAAACGATTTTAGAAAACGCGGCGCGGGAACCGGAAGTCATCGATCTGGCCAATTTCTGTATCTCGATGGGCGCGCGGATCGAGGGCGCGGGAACCCCGACGATCGTGATTTCCGGCGTTCCCCGTCTCCATAGCACCGATTACCCGATTATCCCCGATCGCATCGAGGCGGGAACCCTACTGATCGCCGGCGCGATCACCCGATCGCCTATCAGTCTCTATCCCGTCATTCCCGACCATCTCGCCGCGGTCATCGCCAAACTCCGAGAGATCGGCCCGGACGTGATCGAGGAAGCCCCGAACCGTCTCCGCGTCGTCCCCCGCGATCTGCAAGCGTCCGACATCGAAACCCAGCCCTATCCCGGTTTCCCCACCGATATGCAGTCGCAATTCATGGCGCTGTTGACGTTGAGCGAGGGCAGTAGCGTGATCAACGAAACCGTGTTCGAGAACCGTCTCCAACACGTCGCCGAGTTGAAACGCCTCGGGGCCGATATTAAGGTCAAAGGTAACGTCGCGGTCGTTCGCGGGGTTCCTTTCCTCTCCGGCGCTCCCGTGATGGCCACCGACCTGCGCGCTTCGGCGGCTCTAGTCTTGGCGGGATTGGCGGCACAGGGAACGACGATCGTGCAGGGACTCCATCACCTCGATCGGGGCTACGATAACCTAGAGGGCAAACTCAGAGGATTGGGAGCGAAACTACGTCGCGTCGAACCCTTGACGACCGAAGTATTAGAACCGGTCACGGTATCTTAGGAGGCAGAAGGCAGGAGGCAGGAGGCAGGAGGCAGGAGGCAGGAGATTAATTATCTCCCTCACCTCCCCCATCTTCCTCACCTCCCTCACCTCCCCCCTCCCCACTCTCTATCTCACCATTTTTTATAAGGTAAGAACTTACCGGACATGGTAATTTTGACTCGATCGCCCTTCGGATCTTCCTCTTTCTCCACGTCGAGGGTGAAGTCGATCGCGCTCATGATGCCATCGCCGAATTTCTCGTGAATCACCGATTTCAGCGGCATTCCATACACCTGCATAATCTCGTAGAAACGATAGATCAGCGGGTCGGTCGGCACGATCGGCCCCAGCCCCTTCACCGGATACTCGATCAAGCTCGCCACGACATCCGGCCCCAATTCCAGAGCCTCGGCGATTTTCTTCGCCTCTTCCGGCGAAGCGCTCGCCTGACGGTAGAACACGGCGGCGATCCACACCTCATCGCGCCCGACGATCGATTCGAGATCCGTGAAGCTCAAACCCTTGTCTTTCTTGGCCTGTAATAATTTTTCGGTGATTTCAGGTATCATCGGTCATTTTTTGCTGAATTTATCAGACATTAGTGTAATCGACCGAAAGCGATATAAGCAAAATTTATTCTTTCGATTAGAAAAAATTTTATCATTAAACTTTACAAAACTTAAAAAAGTCGCTAAGATAAGCTCATGTCAAAGCGAAGAACCTTGACAATTTCATACCTAACGGAATCATAAACCAATGACCACGACCCTACAACAGCGCGAGAGCGCTTCTCTGTGGGAGCAGTTCTGTCAGTGGATCACCAGCACCAACAACCGTATCTACATCGGTTGGTTCGGTGTTCTCATGATCCCCACCCTGCTCACCGCCACCACCTGCTTCATCATCGCCTTCATCGCCGCTCCCCCCGTGGACATCGATGGAATCCGCGAACCCGTAGCCGGTTCTTTACTCTACGGCAACAACATCATCTCCGGTGCTGTCGTTCCCTCTTCCAACGCCATCGGTCTGCACTTCTACCCGATCTGGGAAGCCGCTAGTCTCGACGAATGGCTCTACAACGGTGGTCCTTACCAACTGGTAATTTTCCACTTCCTGCTCGGCGTGTTCTGCTACCTCGGTCGTCAGTGGGAACTGTCCTACCGTCTCGGTATGCGTCCCTGGATCTGCGTGGCTTACTCCGCGCCGGTATCCGCCGCTACCGCCGTGTTCCTGATCTACCCGATCGGACAGGGTTCTTTCTCCGACGGTATGCCCCTCGGGATCTCCGGAACCTTCAACTTCATGTTCGTGTTCCAAGCCGAGCACAACATCCTGATGCACCCCTTCCATATGTTGGGTGTTGCCGGGGTCTTCGGCGGTTCTCTGTTCTCCGCGATGCACGGTTCTCTGGTAACTTCCTCTCTGGTGCGTGAAACCACCGAGATCGAATCGCAAAACTACGGTTACAAATTCGGTCAAGAAGAAGAAACCTACAACATCGTTGCCGCTCACGGTTACTTCGGCCGTCTGATCTTCCAATACGCTTCGTTCAACAACAGCCGTTCTTTACACTTCTTCCTCGGAGCCTGGCCGGTAATCGGTATCTGGTTTACCGCGATGGGTGTAAGCACGATGGCGTTCAACCTCAACGGTTTCAACTTCAACCAGTCGATCCTCGACTCCCAAGGTCGCGTGATCAGCACCTGGGCTGACGTTCTCAACCGCGCCGGCATCGGGATGGAAGTAATGCACGAGCGCAACGCTCACAACTTCCCCCTCGACCTCGCCAGTGGTGAAACCGCTCCCGTGGCTCTGACCGCTCCCGCGATCAACGGTTAATTCCGAATTAACGAACAAAAAGGCATCCTCGAAAGGGGGTGCTTTTTTGTCGCGAAAATTTTGACGGAAAAACCTGTTTATAAACTATCAAGTAATGTACGGAAAATGATTTATTTCCAAAAGACAAATTATCAAATAGCCTTTAAAATCGATCGAGAATCTATGAGTTTAGTCTCTCGATGGCGAAAAGGCTTTGAATATTCGCCTAGTCAACAAGAATATCTGATGGGAGCCTGTGATGGTACGCCTAGTATTCCGACTATCCTGAGAATAGTCGATCAACAAAAAGTTTACCTAAAAATGGAATTCGATTTTAATTATATCTTTGAAGGTGTTTTTGAAGGATGTGAATCGAGTGAGTTAGTCTATAGGGAAGCTACAAGCTATCCAAATAACGCGCGAGAACCGAGAGATATTGTTCTCAAAATTGAAGGAGAACCCTATCAATCTTCGATCGCTTGGCAAAACTGGTATGATTCCGAAGTTTTTTCAGGGAACTATACCTATGAATTCTTGGAAAACCCGACTTTTGATATGAGGGATATTAGGGTTAGATATAGTAATGGTGAAGAGATTTATTTAGATGACTCATTAAGCCTTTGGAGTAATTAATAAATTATATCCGGTTCGCCCGTAACCTAACTGAATTGCCAGCACTTTCTAGTTCGATCGCTCATCTAGATGCTGAAGATTCCCTCGCGCTCATTAATATACCTTCTGCAAAAGTGAGAATTGCAAGTAGAATTTACTTTAAAACTGACGATTTTAAGAATATTTGGCGAAAAATCCAGTTTTTATATTTTTTTAAATTTTTCCTTCTCCTTTCTCCTCCTAACTCCTGACCCCTCTAATGATTCGGCAGACGTAGGCGCGAGGATTGCATCGGGATTAAAATTCTCGTGAGTTCGCGTAATTGTTCCGCGGTTCCCATGCAGATTAACAGATCTCCGGCCATCAGTTCCGTTTCTCCCGTCGGCCCGCCGATGAGTGTGCCGTCGGCGCGACGGATGGCGAGGACGAGCGCGCCCGATCGAGAGCGTAAATGGGCTTCCCGGAGGCTCGAACCCACGCAGGGGCAGGTTTTCGGGTCGATGAGAAACTCTTCCATGTAAAACGATCGATCCGTCCCCGTCAGAATCCCATCGACAAAATCCATCACCTGCGGTCGTAAAGCCGCCGCGGCCAGCCTCCGGCCGCCGGTAATGTAGGGAGACACCACCGCGTCCGCTCCCGCGCGTTGTAGCTTCTGTACCGCCTCTTCCGTACTGGCGCGGGCGATCGCGCGGATCTTCGGGTTGAGGGTTTTCGCGGAGAGGACGGTGTAGAGATTTTCCGCGTCGGAAGTCAGCGCGGACACGATACAGATCGCCCGATCGATCTTCGCCGCGATGAGGGATTCATCGAGGGTCGCGTCGCCGAGAAAGGCGATATAATTCAATTCCTTGGCCCGATCGATCTGTACCGGATCGGCATCGATGACCACGAAGGGGATTTTCTCCGCGTAGAATTCGATCGCCACCTGTCTCCCGGTGCGACCCAAACCGCAGATAATGTAGTGATCGGATAATTGCTCGATCAAGCGTCGTTCCTGTCGTTGACGGATACCCTCTTGAAAATAGCCTTGAATTAACGCCTCGGTCAACCGGTTGACGATATAACCGATGCTCACGACTCCCAAGATGATCAGAACCATCGTGAACAATCGTCCCCTCTGTCCCAGCGGGTTGATCTCGCCGAAACCCACCGTCGCCAGCGTGCTGATCGTCATATAGGCCGATTCGATCCACGTCCAGCCCTCCACGAAACGATACCACAGCGTACCGAGAAGGAACACGCTGGCGAGGGCGATGAATCCCCGGATTAACTCCTGGCGTAGTCGGCGGTATTTGTCTTCCACGATCGACAAGACGCGATAACCTCTTTGACTGAACGGTAAATTACAATGGTTAGAGTTGTTAAATTTACAGAATGCTAATCCGAGCGCCCCTTCGGTTCTGTTTACAATTTTCCCTCATAATTTAAGGATTAGGAGTAAATCGTGAGTCCTGAAACCCTTCTAGACCAGCCTACCGCGACGGCAACCCCGACATTGACACCCTTCGATCGAGACGCTTTCAACCAGTATGTAATGAATACCTACGCGCGCTTCCCGATCGCCATCGAAAAAGGCGAGGGATGCCGTCTCATCGACACGGAAGGCAAAGAATACCTCGATTTCGTGGCGGGAATCGCGACCTGTACCCTCGGTCACGCCCATCCCGCGCTGATCGAGGCCGTAAGCAAACAGATCGAGAAACTGCATCACGTCTCGAATTTATACTACGTTCCCGAACAGGGAGAACTCGCCAAATGGATCGTAGAACATTCCTGCGCCGATAAAGTTTTTTTCTGTAATTCCGGGGCGGAAGCGAACGAGGCGGCGATTAAATTAGTCCGCAAATACGCGCACACCGTCCTCGATTTCCTCCAGCAACCCGTCATTCTCACCGCTCGCGACAGTTTTCACGGTCGGACGTTAGCCACCATCACCGCGACCGGTCAACCGAAATACCAGAAAGATTTCGATCCCCTCGTGCCGGGTTTCGAGTACATTCCCTACAATGACATCGAGGCGGTGGAGAACGCGGTCGCCGATCTCGACGAGGGCAACCGTCGCGTCGCCGCGATCATGCTCGAACCGTTACAGGGAGAGGGAGGAGTCCGCCCCGGCGATATCGAGTATTTCCGGAAACTGCGGAAAATGTGCGACGAGAATAATATTCTGCTCGTTTTCGACGAGGTACAGGTCGGCGTGGGACGTACCGGGAAACTCTGGGGTTACGAGAATCTCGGCGTGGAACCGGATATTTTCACTTCCGCGAAAGGACTCGCCGGCGGCATTCCCATCGGCGCGATGATGTGTAAAAAATTCTGTGACGTGTTCGAGCCGGGTAATCACGCGAGTACCTTCGGGGGGAATCCTTTCGCCTGCGCGTCGGCCCTCGCGGTACTACAGACGATCGAGCGGGATAATCTCCTAGAAAACGTCCGCGAACGCGGCGAACAGTTACGCGCGAAGTTAAAAGGAATCGCGACGAAATACCCCGGTATCTTCGTCGATGTCCGCGGTTGGGGCTTGATTAACGGGATGGAAATTAGCGCCGATAGCGAGTTAGTTTCCCCGACGATCGTGAACGCGGCGTTAGCGGAAGGGTTATTGATCGCGCCCGCGGGGCCGAAAGTTCTCCGTTTCGTTCCCCCGTTAATCGTTACGGAAGCCGAGGTCGATCGGGCGATCGGGAAACTGGAAACCGCGATCGCGAAAGTCGTGTAACGGCAAATCTCGCGCGAAAAAGCGAGGGGGTAATCTAAATAACCATCCCCGAAAAAAGTCTCTGCTACACTAAAACCAGTAGATGCACCCTGATAAAGCCGGAGAGTCAGACAGATGGCTCTCCTTTTTTTCGCGCGCCGCCCGTCTAGAGAACGGCGCGATCCGTGATTCTACCGACGCGGTACCTTCGCGGTTCGGGCCATATCCTTGAATTGATTCAGGCTGGGGCCGGGACGACGACGGGACGCGGGAGGGGTAATCAGATATTTGGTCGCGAATTCCACTTCCTTCGGTTCTACCTTGCCGTTGGTGCTGGCGGTAGGAGCGGGAGCGGGAGCGGGGGCGGCTTTGGGTTCCGCTTTTTTTACCGAGGTTTTTTTCGAGACTCCTTTTTTGGCCGTCGGGGCGGGCGCCGGGGCTTCGGCGGCCGGGGCTTCGGCGGCCGGGGCTTCTACCGCGGGCGCGGGAGTTTCGGTTTTGGTCGCGGGTTTACCGCCATCGGTATCTTTTAGTTCTAGGAAAAATTTGGTTTCTTTCTTGCCAAAGATTTTATTTAACATCGAGGATCTCTCCGGAAAAATCGGGAAACGCGAAAGACTAAGCACTTAAAAATCTATCATTTTCCGGGATCGGGAATCAAATCAATTCGATCGAGCGTTCTCTCGACTCCGAACCGACTTTAGAAGGCATTTTCGAGGATTAAAACGCGAAAGTAATCTATAAAAGCGATTGCAATCGCCTAAATTCTCGATAACTTCTTTTTGATAGCCCCACTTTCCGTTCTCTTCGGCAAGCCGAGCGATCGAGAGGGGAGAGAGAAAAACGGTTCCGAGCGTCGATCGGGGGATTTTTGGCAATATTTCTTTACAAAAATTCACGGAATCGGAAGATAACTTGATAGCCCGAGAAAATCCGGTAAAGTTACGCGACAGATCGCCCGATCGATTCTCAGAAAAAAAAGAGTGGCAATCCTTACCGATCGCCACTTTACCGATGTCAATACCGAATTAACGATAATTCACGATCCGGGCGAATCCCGCCGCGTCCAGACTCGCGCCACCGACGAGCGCGCCGTCGATCTCCGGTTGTGCCATAATTTCGTCGATATTGTCCGGTTTTACCGAGCCACCGTATTGAATCGTCACGTCTTTATTCGAGAGTTGTTCGCGGATCAGCCCGATCACGCGGTTGGCTTCCGTCGCCTCGCAGGTATCCCCCGTCCCGATCGCCCAGATGGGTTCGTAGGCGATCACCAGATTACTCTGATCCACGTCCACCAGACCGCGTTTAATCTGGTTGATAATCACCGTTTCCGTCTCGCCCGCGTCTCTCTGCGCCTTACTTTCCCCGACACAGAGAATCGGGATCAATCCCTGTTTCTGCGCCGAGATCACCCGTAAATTCGCGGTTTCGTCCGTTTCTCCGAAATATTGGCGGCGCTCGCTATGGCCGATCACCACGTAATGCACGCCGAGTTCGGTGAGCATGGCGGCCGATATCTCGCCCGTGTAGGCTCCCGATCGCTCCCAGTGGACGTTTTGCGCCCCCAGACGGATACGCCCGCCGTGGAGGGTTTTCGAGAGGACGGGGAGGGCGGTAAACGGGGCGCAGAGTACCACTTCCCGATCGTCGGGCGTTTCGTCTAAGTGTGATTTAAACCCTTGCAAAAACTCCAGCGCTTCCGCCTGGGTTTTGTGCATTTTCCAGTTACCGGCAATGATAATCTTCGGCACAGCTAAATTAATCTAGTTTGTTTCATAAATTTATCGCGAACCTCACTATACGGCTTTTTGTGACCCTAAGCAAGATCGACGATCGCCGCCTGTTGCCGGCAGATCTCGCGGATACCGATCTCGGCCAGATCGAGAATCCGATTTAACCGCGCGCGGCTGAAGGGTTTTTCCTCGGCGGTTCCCTGAATCTCGATCAGATCCAGATTCCCCGTCATCACCACGTTACAATCGACCTCGGCTTTCATGTCCTCGATATAGTTCAAGTCGAGAAAGGGTTCCCCGTCGATCAAACCGACGGAAACCGCCGCCACGGGGTAGAGAATCGGCGATCGCTCTAGAATTCCCCCGCTGACTAATTTTTTCACGGCGAGAGCGAGGGCGACGTACCCCCCGGTAATAGCACAGCAACGCGTTCCCGCGTCCGCCTGGATCACGTCCGCGTCCACGAGAATCGTTCTCTCGCCGAGTACGGAAAAATCGAGGCTCGATCGCAGACTTCTCCCGATCAATCGCTGGATTTCTTGGGTTCTTCCCGATAATTTGAGAAATTCCCGTTGCTGTCTCTCCTGTGTCGCCTGGGGGAGCATCCGATATTCGGCGGTTAACCAACCCCGTCCGCTACCCGCGAGGAATTTCGGTACACCTTCTTGAACGGTGACGTTACATAATACTTTCGTGTCCCCGCAACTGGCTAACACCGATCCCGCGGAATAACGGGTGTACTCGGTTTCAAAACGGATCGGGCGGAGTCGATCGAACGGTCGATCGTCGGGACGTTGCCAGGGCATCGGAATTTCAAACAGGAGTTATGGACTGTTCTTATAGTAGGCGATGGAGTCGCGAGCGCGAGCGATCGATTTAAGATAAAAGCAAATCTTCAATAAAATCGATCAGAATTTCCGCATTATTGATTTGTTCTTGGGCTTTCTCTACGGACACGGCATTTAATTCTCCATAATCTCCTGTATTTCGTAAATCTTGAGCGTTAATTACGAAGCGATGAAATTCTTGAGGAACGATTCCCTATCTGGCGAATTCCCGCCCCAAGGCGGCAATAACGGCTTGATGGCTCGAAAACGATAGATTTTTAGTCAATAGAAGGGCTTCAACGGCATAAAACATACTATAATACGCGCGTGAAGTGGCATAATCCGCGAATCGGTTAGTTTGTAGCACTTTAGCCGCTTCTAAACTCTGTTTAGCTTTCTCGATTAAATTTTGTTGTTCCGGGGTCAAAATGGAATTCCTTCTTTACGAATATTTAAAAGTAGCGGACTATTGGTATTCTGAAATTTATCAGCGTCCATGAATAGACGGCCGATCACCTGATCGTATTCCAGACATAAATCGGAGACAAAATGACCGGTTTTTTGGATTTCATCGCCCACGTCAACCATATCTTTAAGGACGATTAAAACATCGATATCGGAATCTTCCGTCGCTTCCCCGCGGGCTTGAGAGCCGAACAATATCGTTCGATCGAGACGTTCCCCGTAGAGTTCCGAGAGATAGTTTTTGAGTTTACTTAATAGCTCTTGTAATGTTTCGGGCATAACTCGCTCCCTTCTCCAAGTCAATCCTTTAGAATTCACCGATAAAACTTTAGGTAAAAGTTGACCGTCTTCGCCCCGGAAATGATTTTTGAAAGCGGCGATGATCTCCAGGTCGCGGGATCGTTTCCCCGATCGAGGCGTAAATTTCCCCGTCGATATCCTAGACGATCGGCTAGAATAAAGCGAGAAGTATCTATAATTTACCAGCACCTTCGGCTAGATAAAACCCTACGTGAAAGAGCCTCGAACCACTTCATCCCTCGATATATCGTCGATTTTCCCCTTTGAACTCGATACGTTTCAGAAATCGGCGATCGAAGCGCTCGATCGAGGGTCTTCCATCGTCGTCTGCGCCCCCACCGGCGCGGGTAAAACGCTGATCGGCGAGTACGCGATCGTTCGCGCCCTAGCCCGCGGCAAGCGGGTTTTCTACACCACGCCCCTCAAAGCCCTCTCCAATCAAAAATTCCGCGATTTTCAGGAAAAATTCGGTCGAACCCCGACACGGGGAGACGAGGACAGTCCGCTACTGTTTCGCGAGGTGGGATTGATCACCGGCGATATCGTCATCAATCCGGACGCGCTAATTGTAGTCATGACTACAGAAATTTTCCGCAATATGCTCTATGAGACCCCGATCGGTCAGGTGGGAACCTCGTTAGAGAACGTGGAAACCCTCGTACTCGATGAGTGCCACTATATCAGCGATCGGGGTCGCGGGACGGTGTGGGAAGAATCGATTATCTACTGTCCCAAGAGTATTCAACTGGTCGCGCTGTCCGCCACCATCGGCAATCCCCGCGAACTCACCGACTGGATCAATCACGTCCGGGAAATGCCGGATAACGGGGAAAGCGATCGATCCGCCTCCCTCTGCGAACTGATCGATTCCGATTTCCGTCCCGTTCCCCTACGTTTCTATTTCGCCACCAAAGACGGGATTTTCCCCCTTCTCGACCCCAAACAGACAAAAATGAATCCCCGTCTCAAGGGGACGAACAGCAACGGCAAACAGCGTCGCCTGAAACGGGAAGATTGTCCGAGTATCCGCTCGATCGTCCACGAATTGCGCGATCGCGATATGCTTCCCGCCATTTACGTCATTTTTAGCCGCAAAGGATGCGACGGCGCGATCCGGGAAATGCAGGATACCAGTCTCGTTAATTCCGAGGAAGCGCGGGCGATTTACTATCGTTTACTCCTGTTCTTTTTAGAGGATAACGCCCCCCTTCAAGAAGCGGTTCTCTCCTTTTTCGCCATCGAGAATCCGCCCCTCCAGCGCAAACTCCTCGCCTTTCTCGCCAATAATCCGAACGCGGCCGAAGATCTGTTAAACCAGTTGATCGACGATCCCGACAGTAAAAATCAACTGTTCGCCTTCCTCGCCGAAGCGTCCCAATTAGTGCGATCGGAGCAGGTAGAACCCTTAACCCGCGGGATCGCCGCCCACCACGCCGGAATTCTGCCGTTATGGAAAGAATTGGTCGAAAAACTCTTCGAGGCGGGTTTAGTGAAAGTGGTGTTCGCGACCGCCACTTTGTCCGCGGGGATCAATATGCCGGCGCGGACGACGGTGATCTCGGCGCTTTCTAAACGCACCGATGACGGTCATAGTATGTTAACCCCGTCGGAGTTCGTGCAGATCGCGGGACGCGCCGGCCGGAGGGGGATGGACGAGGTTGGTCACGTCGTCACCGTGCAAACGCCTTTCGAGGGCGCGAAAGAGGCCGCCTACCTCGCGACCGCCAGCCCGGAACCGTTACAAAGCTGTTTTACGCCGAGTTACGGCATGGTGTTGAATTTATTGCAGAAACACACGTTAGAGGAGGCGAAGGATCTTCTAGAACGCAGTTTCGCCGAATATCTCGCCGGATTGAAGCTCACCCCGGAACGGCAAGCGATCACCTCGCTGACTACGGAACTGGCGAAACTGGATATGGAACTCGCGGGGATCGATCGCTCTCATATTTCCAGCTACGAGAAGTTACGGGAACGTCTCCGCGAGGAAGAACGGTTATATAAAATCCTGCATAGCCAAGCGGAGGCGAATAAACGGCAGGAAATCCACGCGAATTTACCGCATATTCCCATCGGCACGATATTACACCTGAAAGGGAAACATATTAAACTACCGACCCCGGCCCGATCGATCTTCCTGGCGATCGCCCCAGGTTCCGGACAGGTTCCCGCGTTGGTCTGTTTAAGCGAGGATAACCGTTGGTATCTGGCGACTTATCAAGATGTCACCGAGATCGATACCGCGTCTTTCTCCGCGAGGGAACTGCGATCGATCGATCCCCCCTCCCTAGAAGGTTTACACCCCGGCGGTTGGCGCAAGGGAGACGAAACCACCGCGGAACTGGCCGCCTCGATCGCCCCGCGCGCGGCCGGCATCGAACCTTTCCTCGAATTGGTGGAACAAGCACAAAGAATCGAAAATGTCAATACCCAAATCGCGGAACATCCTCTGCACCAACGCAAAAACCCCGGCCGGCTGATCAAGCTGTACCACGATCGGGAGATCGCCAAAGACAAGCTTCACAAAGCCCAGATCAAGTACCAGAAACAACAATCGAGCAAATCCTATTATTGGGAGGAATTTCTCGATCTCATCGAGATTTTGCGCCAGTTTAACGCCCTAGAGGGGTACACGCCCACCCCGTTAGGAGAGGCGGCGGCGACGATCCGCGGGGAAAACGAACTGTGGTTAGGATTGGTGTTCATGTCCGGGGATCTCGATCGATTGACTCCCCCGGAACTCGCGGCGGCGACCTGTGCCGCCATCACCGAACCGCCGCGCCCGGATAGCTGGTGTAATTACGCCCCGCTACCGGAAGCGATCGAGATTTTCCGCCAGAGCGACAATAATCCCCATAATTTACGGGAAATCCGCCGTCAATTGTATCAGGCGCAATCTCACCGGGATATCACCATTCCCGTCTGGCTGGAGACGCAATTCATGGGCATCGCGGCGCGCTGGGCGATGGGGACTTCCTGGGCGGAACTGTGCGACAATACCAATCTCGACGAGGGGGATCTGGTGCGGTTGTTGCGTCGTACCGTCGATATTCTCTGGCAGATCCCGCAGATCCCCGGCGCGTCTCAGGTGTTAAAAGATAACGCCAGAAGTGCCGTTACCGCGATGAAACGATTCCCGCTTTAGGCGACAGACTCGGCTACTTCCACGAGGGGGAAGAAAGGCAGATAGGGGGAAACCGTCCAGCGATAGATCTTTTTGGTGGTGGTGGATTGGAGATTGACGCGCAGGGAGAGGAAGGGGAAGAAGGGGGAGACTGACCAGCCCCAACTTATCGCGGGTTGGTTGGCGGTCGCCTCCGCTTTGACCGACCACGCGGGGAATTGAAACGATTCCCCGATCACCTGTAATCCCTCGTCGGTGACTTGCGCTCGACTGCGACTGATGCCGGAAACCAGACAGAGACTATTTTTCGTACAATTATCGTTAGACGCGACGATCAGGATATCCTTTCCCGCGTCGGCCATCTCGAAGGCGATAAAATCTTCGGCTTGCCAGTGAACGAGGACGGTTTTGCCGTCAATGTCGAGATAACGGGCTTCAATGGGTTCGGGATCGATCAGGCAATCTCGATCGCCCTCCAATCGTCCCCGGACTTTGCCGACGAGAAGGCTATTATCCTCGAACCGATACATCCAGTCGAAAACCCGATCGCTCGCGGACGCTAGATCTCGATCGCTCATCTCGCCTCTCCCCGAAAAACGAAACCGCCACTACTTCCGAAGGTATCACAAAATACAAATGGAGAAAGGGAAAGATTTGTTAAGTTTTTAGCGAATTCTGCCGATTCGAGTGGATCGATAACGAAACTCCGTAGGATCGGTTAGCGCTCTTCGTAACCCATCATTCCCCCGGAATCGCGCGAGGACAACCGTATAAATTCCCTCGATCGAGCGATTTTTTTCAAGGAATATTGATGTCTTAAAAGATGTATTTTAGTGGATTAGCGAAGCGTGTCCACCCTACGAAAATACTTCGATCGCCCTCAAGCCCCTCACCAATCTCTCCACTCCCTCGGCCGCGGTTTCTGGTTGTAGCGCGCCGTAAGCTAACCGCAAATAACAACCCGTATCCATGCCGAAAGTCGAACCGGGTAATAACGCCACCCGATACTCCTCGATTAACTTTTTCACTAACTCGAAATCGTCGATCGATCTCCGAATTTTTAGGAAAAAATAAAACGCGCCGTCCGCGGGAGCGATCGAACAGATATCCCGTACCGACTCCAACGACTGTAAACAGATTTCCCGCACCCGATCGATCGTTTCTAGTTTCTCTACCGGGTAGCTTTTTCCCACCTCTAACGCGCCGATCGCCCCGTATTGAGAGATCACCGGCGGACAGATTAAAATCGTGTCCTGAATCTTATTAACCGCCTCTAACAGCGCTTTCGGAAGAACCATATAGCCGATCCGCCAACTCGCGAAACCGTAGGCTTTAGAAAGACTAAACAGGGAAATCGTATAGGAATCACTTCCCTCGATCGAACAGGGAGAAAAATGCCGAACCCCGTTATAGGTAAAATACTCGTAAGCCTCATCGTGAATATGATAGATTCCCCTCTCCCGACAAACGCGATTTACCTCCCGTAACGCGCTTTCCGGATATACCGCGCCGGTAGGATTATTCGGCGAAATGGTGACGATCGCCCGCGTTTTTTCGGTGATCGCCGCCTCGATCGCCTCCGGACGTAACTGAAAATTCTCGTCCGTCGCCACGAGAACCGCTTGACAATCGGCCATTTTTATGGCCATCTCGTGATTGAAATAATAGGGAGTATTGAGGATAATTTCATCGCCCGCGGACGCGATCGCGAGGAGCGCGTTCATAAACGCCATATTTCCCCCCGCGGTGACGACGATCGTTCTCTCGTCACCGATTTTCACCCCGCTATCCCGATCGAGTTTGGTGGCGATCGCTTCCACTAACGGGGGAATGCCGCGCACCGCTTTATATTTATGATTCTCCGGATCGGCGAGAAACGAGGAAATCGCCTCGATCGCCCCGATCGGGGGAGGATAAAACACCACACCCTGTCCTAACGAGATCGTACCCGGATTTTCGCGGATTAACTGACCGACCACGGGAATAATCGGCGTTTGCACCGTCTCCATACGGGAGGAAAAATGCTTCATTCGTCGGCTAGGGATTGAAAGTGATACAGCGTTTCCTCGGCAGACTCGATCTCGAACAGTAGATTGATCTGTTGATAACTGCCGAAAGTGATTCGATCGCCGCTGTGAAGCCTGATCCGTCCCTCGGGCAAAAGTTCCCCGTTAATCGAGGTTCCGTTCAGACTCCCCACGTCTTCCAGATAGAATCCATCTCTCTCGATATGGACGATCGCGTGAACGCGGGAAATAATCGACGAGTCGGGCAGTTCGGAGAAATCGAGATCGATCTTGATCTTCTGATTCCGTTTCCCCAAATAAACGCGGGTTTTGCCGGTAGGGATTTCCCAGACCGTTTCCGTTTCTTCATGCAGGAGAAAAGCGGCAGGCACTTCGTTTCGATCCCCGAGGGTTGCAATGGAGCCGAGCAGAGTCGAACTGCTGTCCAAATTAGGTATTCACTGTCCGATCGTTCACAGGCTTAGTTTCGATGACCCTCGAAACGGGGACTACCACTTATCCCGGATAGTGGGATGCTCTGATTTAGTCTTAGTCGGTCAGCTAACCAGAGAATGCTAACCGAAGCATCCGTTGGGGTTTATCCATCGCTCTTAACGGAGTCAAACGATGAATGCTCGAGTCTATAAGAGACGATTAGGCGGCTACAGGAGCGGCTTTACGAGCGAAAGGAACGATGTTGTTCGCATTTACGTTTTTTTCGAGCCTTGGATTTACGAGAGACGACTCACTCTCGGCCTGCATCACGGGGGAGCTTTCGCTAACCTGTCGAAACCGTTACGGCCCCTTGGTGATTACACCCTCATTATAAAACTTAATTTCGAGAATTGACAAGCGAGGGGATGGGGAGATGGGGTGTCGGGTGTCGGGTGTCGGGAGATTTTCGGGAAAAGGGGAAGGGGAAAAGGGGAAGGGGAAAAGACCACTTTGAATCGATTGACCTCGGAGGCGGAATGTTGACCCTCGGAGACGGAACCTTGACCCTCGGAGGCGGAATATTGACCCTCGGAGACGGAACCTTGACCCTATTCTCCTACCTCTTGCCTCCTGCCTCCTGCCTCTTTTCCCTTTCCCCTACACCCTTCCCTCCTGCCTCTATACCCCCGAATGGGGAAAAAAATATTACAAAATATTAAGATAATTGTCCGTCGCCTATACTGAAAGAGTCCATTTTCCCAGGGGCGATCGCTCTTTATCTTAGTATTTGGATTAAACCATGCGTCACAGCGGAATCCTATCCCGACCGAAAGCCAAGCTACCCCGTCCGAAACCGTCCCCCTCGCCGTCGAGGAAACCCGGCAACCCGTGGAGAGAGAACGAGAGGACGGTGGGCCGGAATTTTCAATCCTGGCTGATCTTGGGGTCGATCGCTACGGTTTTACTGGGGGGGGTGGGTTCGCGTCTCGCCTACCTGCAACTGTACGAGGGAAAAGCGAACCGGGAACGGGCGGAGAATAACCGTATCCGGATTATCCCGAAACCGCCGGTACGGGGGAATCTGTTCGATCGAAACGGCAAGGTTCTCGCCACGGCGCGCCTCACCCACGCGGCCTACATCTGGCCGAAATCCCAGCGGAACCCGAATCAGGTTCTCAATCTCGATCGCCTCTCCAGTATTCTCAATATCCCTAAAGCCGAACTCGAAAAACGTATTAACGAGGCCGACGAGAATCCTTCCACCCTTGTCCGGATCGCCCGTAGTCTGACTCCGGCGCAAATTATCGCCCTAGAGGAATTTAAAGACGAACTGACGGGGATCGAGGTGGACGTGGAATCGGCGCGCTACTACCCCAACGGTAAAACCGGCGCGCACGTCCTCGGCTATACGGGAGAACTCACCCCGGAAGAATATAAGGAAAAACGCCTGCAAGGGTATCGCCTCGGCGACGTGATCGGTAAAATGGGCGTGGAAGCGACCCATGAATCACAGTTGCGGGGAGAATGGGGCGGATTACAGTTAGAAGTGAACGGATCGGGCAAAGTATTAAAGATTCTCGGACAGAAAGAGGCGAAACCCGGAGCGGATGTTACCCTGACTCTCGATCTCGAACTCCAGAAAGCCGCCGAAGCCGCGCTAGGGAAACAGAAAGGGGCGATCGTGGCGATCGATCCCCGCGATGGCGCGGTTCGGGCGATGGTTAGCTATCCCAGCTTCGATCCGAACGTTTTCTCCGCGCCCATCACCCTCGACACCTGGAAGAAATTACAGGCGGAGGGCAACCCGTTTATTAACCGCTCCCTGCGGGGATTCCCGCCCGCCTCGACCTTTAAAGTCGTGACCGATACCGCGGGCTTGGAATCGGGCAAATTCCCCCCGAACACGATCCTACAGACCGGCCCCGCTCTCCACGTCGGGGGAACGGCTTTCGGGGAATGGAATCACGCCGGTTTCGGCCCGATCGGTTATATTCGGGCGCTGGCGATGAGTAGTAACACCTTCCACGGACAGATCGGGCGCGGGGTGGGCGGCCCGGCCCTGATCGCGATGGCGCGTCGCTACGGTTTCGGACGGAAGACGGGCATCGACCTACCGGAAGAAACCAAGGGATTGATCGCCGATAACGATTGGAAATTGAAGAATTTCACCAATTGGCCCTGGACGGTGGGGGATACGATCAATATGTCGATCGGTCAGGGATTCACCCTCGCCACTCCCCTCCAAGTCGCCGTGATGTTCGCGGTTCCCGCCAACGGGGGTTATCGCGTCAAACCGCATCTCATCCGGGAGGGAGAAGCGAGTCAATGGCGAGAATCGATGAACCTGAAACCCGCCACACTGAATACCCTTCGGGCCGGATTACGGGCGGTGGTTGCCGAGGGAACCGGAAAAGCGCTCTCCGTGCCGCACCTGCCCCCGGTAGCCGGGAAAAGTGGCACCGCGGAAGCCCCGCCGGGGAAAGCTCACGCTTGGTTCGGAGCCTTCGCGCCCTTCGATAAGCCGGAGATCGTCGTTGTCGCCTTCGCCGAGCATTCCGGAGGGGGTGGGGGAAAAGTGGCCGCGCCGATGGTCCGTCAGGTGATGGAAGCTTATTTCAAGGTGAAACCGAAGGAGGAGGCTAAGGGATCGCCAAAGCCGCGTTAGTACCGGGATCTAGGGTCGCGTTCTCGTAGAGGGAATCGATCGATCCCGTGTACCCCACGCTTTTGAGTTCAAAGGTTCCCCGTTCGTCGTCGTAGGATTGGAATAACCAGATCCCGTCGCGCTCGCGTCGGAAACAATCGATCCGCCGGTGTTTTGTATTCACGAGAACGTATTCCTGTAAAGTTTCTAGCGTTTGATAGTCGCTAAATTTATCGCCCCTGTCAAACCCCTCGGTAGAATCGGAGAGAACTTCGACGATTAAACAGGGAAAACGTTTATAAGTATCGGTTTCTCGATCTCTCGGGTCACAAGTCACCATCACGTCGGGATAGAAAAATCGATTCCGTCGCTCGATTCGCGCTTTCATATCGGCGATATACACCCGACACCCGGAACCCCGTAAATGGCTCAAGAGAGAGGCGAAAAGATTGCCGGTGATCGTGACGTGGGTATCGTTCGCCCCCGCCATCGCGTAAATTTCTCCCTCGATATATTCGTGTTTGATGTCCGCTTTTTCTTCTATTTCTAGGTACTCGTCGGGAGTCAGGGGGATAAAACTAGGGTTCGCTACCATGAGTGTACGGGAACTCGGTTTATCTAGATCATATCCCGATCTCGGGCGAGGTTGTTCCGACTGTTTTGAGAGATCTTTTCCGAAATGATCGTGAGCGACGATAACCAGGAATCTTATGAAATTCCTAGAGCGTGGTTCGATCGCTAATTACGAGCGCTACCATTAAAGTTATCTCGAAAAAACTGACGAACCAATGAAAGGACTTTATCAAGACCGTCGCGAGCGATATTCTCTATAGAGTGCGTTACAGGGTATAATCCGTTTGTGAGAAAAACCCGAGGTTTACTTTAAAGATTTTATCGGGATTCTTTCCAGCGCGGGATGATTAGCTCAATAGACACGAACATGAAAAAAATATTTCCGATTTTACCTTTTATTTTACTAGGCACGATCTTCGCCGCTCCCGGTTACGCGAGAGAGATCTCGATTCAATTCCCGCGGGGCAGTCACTGCGGTTCCTATAGCGGACGGGTGAAAGTGGGAGATAATTTCGTTTTAAATTTGGCGAAAGAACAGCAATTAATTATTAAACAAACCACCTCTCACGACTATTCGGTGATCGCTCCCGACGGGAGATCTTTAAAGGTTATCCAAACCTTTCCCGATAACGAGAATCAATACTGGACGGGCAATCGATCGGGGAAATTTAAAGTGAAAGTCGGTAGCGTACCCGATGGCAGACCGATCGATATCCAGTTCTGCGCGTATTCCGGGGAGGGAAAACTGTAGAGAATCGATCGACAAAAATTAACGAAAAAACGCTTGAAGTTATCGAAACTATCCGCCTTACCGGTCTCGATCGCCGGAAGGTGCTAATCGATCGAGAACATCCCCTCTCGATTCTCGATCGATTCCCCGCTGGAAAAACGCCGTATAATGAACCTGGATCTCTCTTCACGGCAATTTCCATGAGTTATCGCATCGATCGACGCACCTACGCGGAAACCTACGGCCCCACCACCGGCGATAAAGTTCGTCTCGCCGACACGGAACTCTTCATCGAGGTCGAACGCGATTTCACCACCTACGGGGACGAGGTAAAATTCGGCGGCGGTAAGGTGATCCGCGATGGTATGGGACAATCGCCGATTTCCCGCGAGGATGGCGCGGTGGATCTGGTGATCACCAACGCGCTGATTCTCGATTGGTGGGGCATCGTGAAAGCCGACGTGGGCATTAAAGACGGGCGGATCTATAAAATCGGTAAGGCGGGAAATCCCCACATTCAGGACAATATCGACATTATTATCGGTCCCTCGACCGAGGCGCTGGCCGGGGAAGGCATGATCCTCACCGCGGGGGGGATCGATACCCATATTCACTTTATCTGCCCGCAACAGATCGAGACGGCGATCGCCTCCGGGATCACGACGATGATCGGGGGAGGAACCGGCCCCGCGACGGGAACCAACGCGACCACCTGTACCCCCGGCGAGTGGAATATCTACCGGATGTTGCAGTCCGCCGACGCTTTTCCGATGAATTTAGGATTTTTGGGCAAGGGGAATAGTTCTTGGCCGGAAGGGTTAGCGGAACAGGTGAAAGCGGGGGCGATCGGCTTAAAGCTACATGAAGACTGGGGAACCACTCCCGCGGCGATCGATACCTGTTTAACCGTCGCCGATAAGTACGATGTTCAGGTCGCTATCCACACCGATACGTTAAACGAGGCCGGTTTCGTGGAAACGACGATCGCCGCTTTTAAAAACCGCGTCATTCACACCTATCACACCGAGGGCGCGGGTGGGGGCCACGCGCCCGATATTATTAAAGTTTGCGGCGAATCGAACGTTTTACCCTCGTCTACCAATCCCACGCGCCCTTACACGATTAATACCCTCGAAGAACACCTCGATATGTTGATGGTCTGTCATCACCTCGATCGAGGTATCCCGGAAGATGTGGCTTTCGCGGAATCCCGTATCCGTCGGGAAACGATCGCCGCAGAGGATATCCTCCACGATCTCGGCGCGTTCAGTATTATTTCCTCCGATTCTCAGGCGATGGGACGGGTGGGGGAAGTGATTATCCGTACCTGGCAGACCGCGCACAAAATGCGGGTACAGCGAGGGAAATTAAGCGGGGAAACGGGAGAGAACGATAATTTACGAGCGAAACGCTACGTCGCCAAATACACGATTAATCCGGCGATCACGCACGGAATTTCCGATCATGTGGGTTCGATAGAACCGGGGAAATTAGCCGATCTCGTTCTCTGGAAACCCGCGTTTTTCGGCGTGAAACCGGAAATCGTGGTGAAAGGGGGAATGATCGCGTGGGCGCAGATGGGCGACGCGAACGCCAGTATTCCTACCCCGCAACCGGTCTATCCGCGTCCGATGTTCGCCGCGTTCGGGGGGGCGATCGGAGCGACTTCCTTGACATTTTTATCGAAATCTGCTATGAAGGCGGGCGTTCCCGATCGCCTGAAACTCCAGAAAATCCCCGTCGCGGTCTACAACACCCGGAATATCAGCAAAGCGAGTATGAAACTCAACGACGCGCTACCCCGCATCGAGGTCGATCCGGAAACCTACGAGGTACGCGCGGACGGGGAATTACTCACCTGTGAACCCGCGACCGTTTTACCGATGGCCCAACGGTATTTTCTATTTTAACCCAAGTTGCTAGTTACAAGTCTCGCACTCTAAACTCTCGTTGCGATCCCCCCTAACCCCCCTTAAAAAGGGGGGGAAATGAGGGAAAGTCCCCCTTAATAAGGGGGATTGAGGGGGATCGGCCGTCTAGGATTTATAACTAGCAACTTACGTTAATAGAACTTATTTGCCCCATTTCTACGCTCACACTATCTAAACGGTTATCGCCCCGACGATAGGACAAAATTTCTACGCCGATCGGCTCGTCTGTAGCCGAGTCTTTAATGAGCATTACGCCGTTATCGAGTTCGGTACAAATTTGGTTTTCTCTGGGAGGTTGCCAGAATACAGTTAAAAGTTCGGTTTCAGGCTCGTAATAGACTTTTCTTTGTGCCATCGGATTTCTGTTTTGAATCGAATAAGTCCAACTAGCAATCTAATTCCCCCCTTTTGAAGGGAGGTTAGGGGGGATCTCCCGATTCAACAGTTAAAAATTCGGTTTCAGGCTCGTAATGGACTTTTATTTATGCCATAAGATTTCTTTTTTGAATTAAATAAGTCCAACTAGCAATCTAATCCCCCCCTTTTGAAGGGGGGTTAGGGGGGATCTCCCGATTCAAACGATCGCAAACTCCTTCAAATTCCTGAAAGATTTGGGCATTGGTAAACCGAATAACTCGGAGTCCGTAGCTTTCTAGGATGGCGGTTCTTTCGCGATCGTAGGCGAGTCCTCGATCGGTGAAGTGGCTGTCGCCGTCTATTTCGATGACGAGTTTGAGAGGAAAGCAATAGAAGTCAACGATAAAGTTGTCGATCGGTCGTTGGCGCAGGACTCGATAGGGAAAGGTTTTGAGGTAACGTTCCCAAAGTTTTTTCTCGGCGGGGGTGGCGTTTTTTCGGAGTTCTTTGGCTCTGGGGATGAGGGCGGGGTTGTAGGGGAGGTGGAAGTCGGTGGTGTTGAGGTGGGGGCGATTCATGGGGATTGGTGGTGAGGCTACAGGTGATCCCCCCTAACCCCCCTTCAAAAGGGGGGAATTGGGGTTTTGTGGGGTGTCTGGGGATGTGATCCCCCCTAACCCCCCTTCAAAAGGGGGGAATTGGGATTTTATGGGGGGTCTGAGGTTATTTCTGATAGTAGCCCTCGACAGTCGGTGGCGAGGGGATGATCGGGTTCAGGCTACGTTAAAGAGGGGTTTGAGGAGGGGAAGAGGTTCGCCGTTTTCTCGCGCCGATTCGACGAGCAGATCTAGGACTTCTTGGGCGTTATGAAAGGCTTCTTCGTAGGTTTTGCCGTGGGTGACGGGTTGCATGACTTCCTCGAATTCGGGCAGGAAGACGACAAAACATTCGTCCTCTTTCGACCATTGAATAACGATGGTATATTTCACGGTTCGTTTTCCTCGCTATTGATATTTCTGAGTTTTTTTAGGGCTTCTTCTACCTGTCGCTCTAGATAGGGTTTGGCATCACTTCCATCTTTTCCGGCGATAATGATGGATTGCGCGAGCTTGGGATGCGTCCATTTGCCGTGACTGCCTTTGGCGGGCTTTTCGGTAAATCCGGCTTTTTTCAGTAGGCTTTTGAGTTCTCTAATTTTCTTGGGCATCCCCGTTTCCCCCTTCAATTTCTGATAGTAGCGCTCGACAGTCGGCGGCGAGAGGGATGCCGAGATCGGTGGCGAGTTGGAGGGCTTGCCGGCAGTAGTCGCGGGCGCGATCGGGTTGGTGGGTTTGGTGGTAGAGGGTGGCGAGGTTTTTGAGGGCTAGGGCTTCTCCAGCGGGAAATTTGATGTTTTGAAAAATGGCGAGGGAGGCTTCTAAGTGGGCTAGGGCTTCGTCGTGTTTTTTTAGTTTAATTTCTTCACCAGCTTGATTGCACAGGACGAGGGCTTCCCCCCGGCGATCTCCGATTTCTCTCGTAATAACTAAATTTTGCCGGTAGAAGTCGATCGCTGTCTCGATCTGCCCTAAATCCGCGTAAGCGTTTCCCAAATTGCCCAAAGCGTCGCCTTCCCCCCTGCGATCACCGATTTCCCTCGCAATGGCTAAAGATTTCCGGTAGAAGTCGATCGCCCACTCGATCAGTCCTAATTTCTTGTAAGCAATTCCTAGATTGCCCAAGGCTCTGCCTTCCCCCCTGCGATGGCCGATTTTCTTATCGATAACTAGCTGTTGCGAGTAGAAATCGATCGCCCGCTCGCTCTGCCCTAAATTGGCGTAAGCAACTCCTAGATTGCCCAAGGCACTGCCCTCCCCCCGACGCTCGCTGATTTCCCTCGCGAGTTTCAGGCTGTTTTCGTGAGCATCGATACATTTCGAGTAATTGCCGAGGCAGAGGTAGGCGTTACCGATCCCTGTCCAGCAGATGATATCTATTTTCTTCCCCGCCTTGCCCAAAATTCGCTGGCAGAGGTCGATTTCCTGTGGATAGTGTCCCCAAATATCCAACTGCCAAGATAATATATGGCCGGACTCGCCTATGGGCTGATTAAATAGTTCGCTCGCTTCGTCCCAATCCTCGGCATCGCAGTAGTGATAAAACGCCTCCAAATACCCCCGCACCGTCTCCAAATTCGGTGCGTCCGCGACGGGTTCGTAGTCCTCCAGCCATAGCGCCGCCGCTTGGCGTTCCGCGGCGCGCCACGTCGCCCTATCCTGCCGTAACATCTCGTTCGCCACGTTGCGGATTAGATTGTGCTGTCGTAGCGGGATCTCTCCGTCCGCGCCGTACCATTCCCCGACTTCCCACACCTCCTCGGCCAGCGATCGAGCTTTCAGGACGTTTAGCGCCGACTCCGCGCAGTCCGGCAATAGCGCCAACCAAAAGCGCTCCGGCACCGATCGCCGGAACACCGACACCCGACGGAGCAATTCCAAGCTATCTTTCGGTAGCCGTAGCAGGGAAGCCTTAATCCGTTCCCTGACATCGGTTTGCAGTTTACGGCGCGTTAATTTCGCCGGATGGCCCGCCTCTAGCGTCTCGAATTTCTCCACCTGCCAGTAACGGGCGATCGCGACTTCTAAAGCTTCAAAATCGCAGGGTTGGGCGCAAATGGATTTGATATCCTCGGCGATGACCCGTAGGACGAGGGGATGACCGCGGTAGATCTTGCCGACGCGTTTGAGGAAATCGAGGGCAGATCCCCCGGAATTTTCACTGGAGGGAGATCCCCCTAAATCCCCCTTAAAAAGGGTGACTTTTGGGTTTTCGGTTGGAGTTTGGGGCGATCCCCCTAAATCCCCCTTAAAAAGGGGGACTTTTAATTGATCCGGGGGGATTATACCGACTTTAGCGAAGAGGGCTAACTGTTGGGCTTCGTCGAGGCCGCGCAATTCTTGGGCGTGCCATCGTGCCGGATAGCGCGAGGCTACGGTTTCTAATCCCGCGGGAATCTCCTGACCGGTTAGCACGATCTGGCTCTGAAGGCGATGTGGCTCCGCCACCGCTTCGCTCCCGCCCGCCAGAATATCGTCGAACAACCTCAGCCACTGCGGATCGGCGAATTCGCTCCATTCTTCTTCCCTTTCCTCGGTTAGCAGTCGCTCCAGCGAGTCGATCTGTACCCGCAGGGGGCGATCGCGCAGGGTTTCGAGTAAATGCCGGCGCAGGTTATCGTCGGATTTTTGGTCTTCGATCGTCACTTCTTCCCCCAGCGATCGCAATAGTTCCGCTCCACTGTTGGAAAATTGGGCCTTAATGTCGCCCCGATCGAGATTCAGACGGCAAAATTGACGATGATCGGCGAGGGTAGCGATCGCCCGTTCCGCCAGCGCCGTCTTGCCAATCCCCGAAATTCCCGAAATCGCCACGATCCGGCGATCGCCACGCAGGGCATCGAGCAGGATATCGGTCTCGATCGGGCGATCGACCCAGATTCTGCCGTCAAATGCCGCGCCGGGGTGGTACGGGGTCGCGGGCGGAGAATTGTCCGTTTCTACAAGGCTTTCCCAATCGTCAATGCCAACAACCTTACACAGATCCTTAAACGTCTTCGCTAAAATCGGCTCGCCCGATCGAAATCGCTTCAGGGTTGCCAGCGTCGTATTGGCCAACTGATACCAAGCTTCTTCCTGCGCTTTCCACCTTTTTTGTTTTCTAGCTCTCTCTATTGTTTCTAAACCCGCTTTTGAAGCCTTAACACTCGCCGCCATAGGTGCGATCTCCCGAAAACCCTTAGCTCGGTCAATAGCTCAATTCTATCTCACCGACAGTTCGCACTAGAAAAAGAGCCAGTTTTGAGCCGGATTCAAAGGATACGCGTTCGACGATAGAGATAACGAATTCGAGGACATCTTTTATGAATCTACAGCCTAGCACTCAAGCCCAACCTTCCCAGACCGCGATCGCGCCCGCGGTGCCGATCGATACAAACTCGCTCCTCGATCGCCCGGAGTCGCCGACGGCCATTATCTTAGCGATCGCTGTCCTGCTCGTCCTCGGCGTGCAGGCCATGACCGGACTGATCGAGGTGATCCTGCGATCGCGAAAGTAACCGAAACAGGGGCGATGGTGATACCTTTCCGGATAGATCCCGATTAATTCACCGCGCCCCGTGTGAATAGTTGTCCGATCGCTTCCTCCTACGAGGTACGCGCGGACGGGGAATTACTAACCTGTGAACCCGCGACCGTTTTACCGATAGCCCAACGGTATTTTCTATTTTAACGATCGGGCGAGGTTAACGTACATTATCTCCTAGATTGACATCGACCAATCACGGAGTTTTTAACTTGGTAGAGGCGAGGTTCGCGACGTTTTCGGGATCACTGGAAAAGGGGAAGACAAAAATATTTTTAATCTTCGGGTTTTTCACTAATTCGGGTAGATGTTGTAATTGTCGATCGGTGATCGCGATTCCCGAGTATTGTCGGGCGTATTCTAGTTCCTGCCGATAATTATCGTCATTATAGGCTTGAATAAAAACCCGATCGATCCCCCATTTCTGCCAATCCGCGTCAAAATATTTTTTCGCCCAATAAGGATTATGATGGCAAATATCGAAAGATACAGAAGGATTCGCTTTTTTCATCGACGCGATCATCTTTCGTGCGAATCGGGTTAACTTTTCGGTGCGATCGACCTGTCCCGGTAGTTCCGCGTGATAGCCTAAATAATCGTCCCACTGCACCGCGTCGATCGTCGGGTATTTCCGAACGAATTCCGCCACGATCTCGGGAAATAAACGGGCGATTTCTGGTACTTCCACATCTAACACGTAATGCTCGATTCCCGCGTAGGTTCGATCGACCCCCGGAACGAGCCATTTCCGCGCGATCGCCCGCTCGTAAATCGGGCTATTTTTATCGATTTTGATTCCTTTCTCGAAGTAGGCGTGAACTTGCATTCCCTGTTTATGTGCCTCGTCGAGTAACCAATCTAACCATCGATCGTTAAATTCGTTGGGACAACTCCGATAGCCTAAAATCCGGGCGCTAACCTCGCTATCGTACATCGTGCAACCGTTCCCCCACACCCCTTGAACGATCGTGTTAAACCCTCGCGAGCGATAGAAACGAACTCTCTCGCGGATTGTTTGTTCGTCGGCATTATTCGTAATTTGATAACGGCTTAAATAAATGCCCCGGATGGGTTGTTTCTGTCGGGAAATCGGGCGATCGGCCGGGGTCGATCGAGGACTGGCGATCGGTTTCGGGGCTACCTTTGTATCGATCGGTTCGGGAGACGGGGAAACGGGCGATCGGGTGGGATCGCTCTCTTTCCCTAACGATCGGCTCGCGGGTTGTCCGTAAGTGTCCCGGCCGTCAGTAGGGGTCGGAGAAGGGGAAGGAGCGGCGCTATCGACTTTTTTCGGGAGTAAATCTACAATGCCCGCGCCGGTTTCTCTCGCGGTATCAAAAGTGTTTTGAACTAATACTTTTAAATCCCGACCGATCCACTCCACATTAGGAGACCGGGGGGAGGAATCGGTAGATGGGGGAGGCTCGGGGGTCGATCGAGTGAGAGAGCCTTTATTCAACGAGAAAAACGGCGATTTACCGAAATTATCGGCGAAAAGATATTGAAAAAAGATACCCAGCGCGGCACCCGTTACCAAGAAACCTAAAAATGATTTGAACATCTCGTTTTTCGAGGACAGATCGATCGATAGAGTCGAGATCGACCGTCTTCTTCATATATAGCTCCAATCCGTCCGAGCGGGTTTCCAGAAAATTTTTCCCTTTTCGGGAATAGACGATCCGCTCGATCGTTATTCTAAATTGACGGGCGATCGGTCATTCGAGCCTAAAGAGCGGTAAGTGCCAGAATCTGAAAAAATACTAACGATCGGGAACCCCGACGACAGAATCCGATTAACTGATAGCGGAAGGGAAACAGGATGTACAATATCGAGCCGGATTCGATCGCTCGACCTCTCAAGCAGGATAGAAGTTATAAAATGAAAGAAAAATTCTTGTTCCAAGCCTTACGCGGTGCTTTGGCCGCTTCCCTGTTAGGTTTCGTTTCGTTACCGCCCGCTCTCGCCTGTAGCCGAATTCTCTGGAATAATAACAAACTCGCGGTCGTGGTCGGTCGCACGATGGACTGGCCCGAATCCACCGAGCCAATCCTGACCGTACTCCCGCGGGGTATGAAACGTGACGGCGGCAAGCTCGGCTCTACGGTAGTGGTGAAGGAGAATCCCGCTAAGTGGGCATCGAAATACGGTAGCGTCGTTACGACCGTTTACGGGATCGGTACGGCCGACGGCGTGAACGAGAAAGGCGTGGGAATTCATATGCTGTACCTGAACGCGACCGATTTCGGGCCGCGCGACCCGAGTAAACCCGGTGTACACGCCGGACTCTGGGCGCAGTATCTTTTAGATAACGCGGCGACCGTTAAAGAAGCGATCGAACTGCACCAAAAAATTCAGCCCATCATGGTCGAGGTCAACGGTCATAAATCGACCGTGCATCTGGCGATCGAGGATGCCACCGGAGACTCCGCGATTATCGAGTACATCGACGGCAAACCGGTGATCCATCACGGCCGCGACTACCGAATCATGACCAACGATCCGGCCTACGACCAACAGTTAGCCCTCCTGAAAAAATGGGATTTCTCCGAACCCAGTAGTCAAACTCCCCTACCGGGTAACGTTTCCGCGACCGATCGCTTCGTCCGCGCCACCTATTTCCAAGCGCTACTACCGGAACCCAAAAATCAACGGGAAGCGATCGCCGGTGTCCTAGCGGTCGCCCGGAATGTTTCCGTTCCCTTCGGCGCGCCCTACAAGGGTTTCGGGATTTACAATACCGAATACCGCACGGCGATCGATCTTACCAACAAACGCTATTTCTTTGAACTCACCACCTCTCCCAACGTGGTTTGGGTCGATCTCTCGAAAATGAATTTAACAACCGGCGCGCCGGTAATGCTCCTGAATCCGGATAATATCGCCCTCTCCGGGGACGTTTCGAGTCAATTTACTAGAGCGGCGAAAGCGCCGTTTTAATTGTCTGTTTGCCGATCGTCTAGCGCGGGCGATCGGTAATATTTCCCTCTCGATCGAGCCGGAGAATTAATTATCGTAATGAAACCGACAGGAAACGATTAATATTTCCCCGCCACCATCTCTATATACTCAACGATGTCCCTCCGCACTCCGTCGCGACCGATAGCCGAACTCGCGCTTTCCTGTTTCGTTTCCTAATTCACCGCGCCCCGCGTGAATAGTTGTCCGATCACTTCCTCGATCGGTGGGTCGTTTACACTCAGATCTAATACTTCAAAATTAGCCAGAATTCGCGATACCGTCGCCGTTAACTTTTCCCGCGGGACGAGAAAACGGGCTTCCTGCCCCTCGATCGCCTGAATCTCCCCGAACTCTTCCAATAAATCCCGACTCACCGAATGTCCGAATTCCACTTTCACCTCGCGACAGGGAGCGAATTTTTCCAATAATTCCTCTAAATCCCCGTCATACATCAATTGTCCCTGATGGATCAACAGCACCCGTTTACAGAGTGCCGTAATATCCGCCATATAGTGACTGGTGAGCAGAATCGTCGCCTGATAGCGTTGATTGTACTCGCGTAAAAAATCCCGAACCGCCACCTGCGCGTTCACGTCTAAACCTAGCGTCGGTTCATCGAGAAACAATACCCGCGGGTGATGAATTAGCGCCGCGAGTAATTCCGCTTTCATCCTTTCCCCTAACGATAATTTCCGCACCGGTTGGGTTAATTTTTCCCCCAGCGAGAGCATTCCCGCGAGTTCGTCCAAACGTCGATCGAACACCGTTTCCGGAATATTATAAACCGCCGCGTTAATACGCAGGGAATCGAGCGCGGGCAGATCCCATAGCAATTGTTGTTTCTGCCCCATGATCAGGCTCATTTTCTCTAAAAAACCCGCCTGACGACGGAAGGGAACGTATCCCGCCACCCGCACCGTACCGCTAGAAGGATGGATCAACCCCGTCAACATCTTCAGCGTGGTGGTTTTTCCCGCGCCGTTGGGGCCGAGAAAACCGACGATTTCCCCCTCCTCGATCGAAAAAGAAACCTCCAGAACCGCTTTCACTTCCCGATAAACGCGACGGAAAAAATGCGCGATCGTTCCCTGTAATCCCGGTTGTTTGACGGCGACGGGATAAATCTTACTGAGATTCTCGACGGTAATAATAGCCATACAACGGAAACGGAGAGAGCATTTCTATCTTACTGAAACGCGCGGGCGATCGAGGGGAAAAGGGACAAGGGGAAGGGGGAAAGGGAAAAGGGAAAACACTACTTTTCATCCCCCCATCTCCCCGTCCCCGAAAACTATGCCCCGGTAGCCGAGGGATCGCGATCGGGCATTCCGGAAATCGATCGACCGTTCAACGACATCATCACCCGCGAGATCCCCGTCACCAGTACACTCGCGCCGACAAACGTACCCAGCAACCAGGGCGCGTTAAACGGCCACTGGAACCAGATCAGTAAACCGATAGCGATCGTGACCAGTCCGTTAATCAGCGCCCACGTCCAGTTATGTTCCGGACGGAGACGGAAGGCGAGAATTAACTCGAACGTCCCTTCCGTGAGCAGGAAAGCCCCTAAAAACAGGGTTAGCGTCAGAATCCCGTTGAAAGGGTTGAAAAATAGCAGAGCCCCGGTCAGCACGTAGAGAACGCTGAGGAGGATTTTCCAAATAAAGCCCCCGCGCTCGCGCGTTTGGAAGGCGTAAGCGAATTTCGCCCCTCCCGCGGTGACGAGCATTAACGCGATCCACGCTTCCACTACCAGCGTCGAGAAGTTCGGGAGAACGATCCCGATGATTCCCAGCACGATCAGCGCGACACCGATCCATAAGGGTGAATTCGGGGCTTTTTCGGGCAGATTCTCGGAAACATTGGTGGTCATGAAATTTTCCCCTGGAGAAAGTACAGCTTAAATTCAGGCTAAAGAATTTTCGCGAGCGTCACCAGATTCCCCGGACAGACGCGCGGGGGGGAATTTTTCTTGTCGATCGCCCCGCTATCTCTGACAATGGGGGATGGACAGACGAGAGAAAACCTGTCGCCCTTCCAGGAGAAAAGTACCGCGTGGGAGTACAAGCTTTCGCCCCTCCTGCCTCCTGCCTCCTGCCTATTGCCTCCTCTGACCCCCGATGAATATCCCCAACTGGATCACCGTTTCGAGACTGTTAGGACTGCCGTTGATCCTTTACTGGTTACATCAGGATAGCGAGATCGATCGATGGTTGAGTTTGACGGTGTTTCTCGCGGCCGCCAGCACCGACTGGCTAGACGGTTATCTCGCGCGAAAATTAAACCAGATTACCGAACTCGGCAAGTTCCTCGATCCCCTCGTGGATAAATTACTCGTCCTCGGGCCCCTTCTCGCCTTGATCGAGATCGGTTCCGTTCCCGCGTGGGGGGTGTTTCTCATTCTCGGCCGGGAACTGGCGATCGCCGGTTGGCGCGTCAACCCGAATTTAACAGGAAACGCTGACATTCAAGGAGCGAACTGGTGGGGAAAAATCAAAACCGTCTCGCAAATTGTCGCGATCGCGTTTTTAATCGCTCCTCTGCCCGATTCTTACGGCCCGATCGGTTCGATCGCTTTCTGGCTTTCGGTCATTCTCACCCTAGTTTCCGGTGTGATTTATATAACACCGAAAATGTGATTTTTTTGTTAAGTCGAGAGATCGTTGATTTATTCTAAAAAAAATTCACGAGTTTTTGGAATTGATAATCCCACCTTATCAAGACATCTCACGAGACGGAAACCTAAAGCGGGACGAATTTTCGCGGATAGTTACGGATAGGGAAAAGTTGATGACCAATGGCTTCCCGCTAGATCGGAGAAATCACGGTTGTTATCTTACAATGAAAACGAGAGGATCACCAGAGAACCTAGTGCCTTCCCTTCAGCAAAGACGTTATTCAAGGAACGATCGAAATGGTTAATATTATCATCTCCGCCCCTCTTGGCCTCACGGGTAACACCACGGGTTATACGATTAACGCCCCGACCGCTTCAACCATCGGTGCTTATATGACCGATCTCGCCAATGTCAAATTAGCGGTCTCCATCCCCCAATCAGCTATTATCACTTCAGGCCCGGCGGACACCAGACGGATTTTTTCCTCGATGGGAAGAACTACCGGGGTGGGTACTACTTGGAGATTCCGTAACGGGGTCGGACAGTCAGATGTCGCTTCCGCGACCCTATCCGCTTACGGTGGAGGGTTCAGCGAACAGTATTTTCTACCCACGGGTATGGATACCTTCATTACATCCACGGTTATCTCGGGTTCCGCCACTCATCTTCTCAACTTTCCAGGCTTTAGCAACACGAAAGCGGCGGATAACCGCGCGGTAAGCTCTATCTACACGATACAAGCCGCGGATACTTTCGAGCTTAGAGGCGCGGGTGGCGCCGATATCCTCAACGGCGGCGATCGGGTCGATACTTTAATCGGGAACGCGGGTAACGATACCCTCACGGGAAACGCGGGAAACGATATCCTTACCGGGGGAAGTGGTTCCGATACCTTCGTTTTCACCGATACGTTTCAAGATTCAATTACGGATTTCACGAACGGTACGGGAGGAGATGTATTCGGGTTTCGTGGGGGCGTGGATTACCTTGATGTTCCCGCCCCCGGCACGACCCCGACCCTCGTAGACGCGGCAAATGCCCAAGACGATTCCAGCTACATCGTCGTTGATTCCCTCGCGAATATTCAAGGTATAGCTTCAGAGTTCTTTTTTCTTCGTTTCGCCTACGCGACCGACCTCAATCAGCTTCTCTACTCCTCGGATGGGTTTGGCACTATCGAGACGATCGCCAATGTCACTAACCTAGCACCCAATACTATAACGACCTCATCAACTTCTAACTTCGCTTTCGTCGCGTGAACTCTCCGGCGCGTCAACCCCGGCGCGCCCCCTCTTTACCCCTGTACCACCTGTTTCAGCGTGGTAAAGGTTTCTAGATTAATTAACCCCCGGCGCTGTCCTTTCTGATTGGAAACGCCTAGAAACACCGATTCTCCCTGTTTGGGATTGCGGGAAAAGCGCGGGGAAGAGTTGATGTACAGTAGCGCGCTATCGGTTTCCATCGCGAACTGACGGCTCTCGCGATAGGACTCGGTAACGATACAATCGGCGTGGCCACTACTGTACTTATTGATCCAGGCGATCGCGTCGCCGAGATTATCCACCAGTTTAAACGCGACAATTTTTTCTAAATAGGGCCGATGCCAATCGTTATCGTTGGCCAGCGTCAGGTGATCGGGAAAATCGTTCGTTAGCACCGCGTCCCCCCGTAATTTAAACCCTTTCTCCTGCAAGCTATTAAACAAGCGGATCAGCGACGAGGAATTCTGATGCGGGCTGATCAGTACCTTCTCGATCGCGTTCACCGGGTCGGGTACACTGGCGTGACTATCGATAATCACCTGCCGGGCCAACTCCAGATCCCCGCTAGGCGACCAGTATAGATAACAGTTTCCCATCGCCGCCCGCAGTACCGGAACCGTGGCCAACTGACTCACCTGACCGATCAGGCCGGGACGACCGTAGGGAACGATCAGGTTGACGTACTGTTCCTGGGTGACTAATTCCTCTAGGGAGGGATTGCCATCGCAGGGCAGACCGTTGACACAGCCGGTCGGTAATCCCGCCCGCTCTAACGCCTCCTGTAAAATCTCGATAATTACCGCGTCGGAATGACTGGACGAACTGGAACCCCTCACGATTAAACTATTACCGCTTTTCAAGCAAAATGCCGCCGCGATGGTTCCCAGTTCCGGAAAACCCTCGTAGATAAGAGCGATAACGCCCAGGGGCATCCGTTGACAGTAGGTTTGCGAGGGGTTGAGTTGATCGACGGCGTTGATCACCTGTTGTAAGGGGTCGGACGCTTTGGCCAGTTGCTGTAAAACCTCTACGGTGGTTTCCAGACGTTCGGGGGTCAGTTTCAGCCAGCGGATCATCTGTTCGGAAACCGCCATTTCCCGACTTACCTCAAGATCGAGGGTATTGGCTTCGAGAACCCGATCGAAACTCGCTTTGAGTCCGTCGGCCATCGCGATCACCCCGCGATCGCGTTCGTTCCCGTGGAGTTCGCCCAGTCTCAAGAAAGCTTCATAAGCTTGTTTGACCGTCGCGAGGGGACTTTTCGGAGAGTTAGCGATCATAGGTTCCGTTTAGCGTCGATAGGCTAACCAAAGGATGAGCGCGGGCAAAATAACTAATAGCATAACCAGAATCGCCCCGAAAATCACGCCCACGTTCGGGGGGGACTTGAGAATCAGCGGGAGCCAGACGATCGACAGTAACAGCAGAATCCCGAGAATCACCGGCAAAACGCCCTCTTCCAGTCGTTGATTCCCGTTCACCCAACGGAATCCCGTCCAGCGCCACGTCCGCTTATAGGGATAGTGGGAGGATAACTGCTCGATCGTCTGTCCGTTTTCCTGGACGACAAAGATCTGCTGACAGCGATCGCATCCGAACGCCTCGGTCAGAATAATCGGCTGAAGTTTCCCTTTCCGACGGCACGGACAGGGATATTCTTGATTTTGATCGATCTTCACATATTTCTGCGGTCGCACGAGCTAAATTTGCTAAAACAGGATAAAAAACAGTATCTAGTCTATTTTTAGAAAATCTCTGGAGAATTTCTATACCGATCATTACCCATGTTAATGGATTCGATCGGAATCTTCATCCTCTCTTTAGTATTCTTTGGGAAGCGGGCAACGCGATTCGAACGCGCGACATTCACCTTGGCAAGGTGACGCTCTACCACTGAGCTATGCCCGCAAATTTCATACTTTTTTTAGTATCGCCCGAATTCCCGGATCTGTCAAGAAAGTTTTTCGATCGATTTACTCGACCTCGACACTTTTAAGACGCTGGGGTTCGCCGTCGCGACCGGTACCGGGCAGGACGGGAACGACATTTCCCCCGTTTTCCCCCTCCTGGTGGCGCAATTGACGCATGAGACTGGCCATTTCCAACGCCGACAGCGCGTAATTCCAGCCCAGATTGCTCTTGATGCCGGCGCGCTCTAAAGCTTGCTGGAGGGTATCGGTGGTGAGAATGCCGAAAATCACGGGAACTCCCGTCTGGAAACCGGCCGCCGCGATTCCCTTGGCCGCTTCCGCCGAGACATAATCGAAGTGGGGCGTTTGACCGCGGATAATCGCCCCCAGACAGATCACCGCGTCGTAGCGATGGGATAGCGCTAACTGACGGGCGACGAGAGGCACTTCAAAACTGCCCGGAACCCACACGTAATCGACCTGTACACCATCGGGATCGACATCGATGCCGTGACGCTTGAGACAATCCTGACAGCCGGATAATAGCTTATCGGTGACGAGATCGTTAAAGCGGCCGATCACGATCGCGAAACGCAGGGCAGAAGTATCCCCCGCGAAGGTTCCCTCGAATACAGTCATGAAAATTACCCTTGTTGTCGTCAGGAGGCAGGAGGCAGGAGTCAGGAGTCAGGAGGCAGGAGGCAGGAGGCAGGAGTCAGGAGTCAGGAGTCAGGAGTCAGGAGTCAGGAGTCAGGATTAAAAAACTTAAAATCCACAAATCTGGTTAATTCTCTATTTTTATCGAGAAATCTGACACTTTTTCTCGTGATCTTCTTTTCTGGCCGATCGAAATTTTGCCGGATTCGGAGTGTCGGCGATCGATCTCGAACCCGGATCGATCGCCAGCCGACCCTCGGTTAGATGACCAGAAAGTTCAAGATACCGACGATGATCACTAAAATCGCCCAGATCCCGGAGCCGAGATACAGCAGGGGTTTGGACTGATCCCAGTTTTGGGGCGAAGCGTAGGCAACGGGAACCCCGATCACCATCAGTAACGAGAATAGAACGAGCGCGATGAGAAAAAACTGGAAGATGATAGACATCGTTCGGTTCTCCTAAAGCAATTGATATTAATGAATTCTCTCTGATATAGTACCCTACCAAACTTTGCCCCCTAGCGCGAGAAAAAGGTGAGAGTGGGGGGATGGGGGAGGTGAGGGAAATGGGGAGGTGAGGGAGATGGGGGAGATGGGAAAGATATGATAGAGAGAAAGAATTTGATTTCCTGGCTCCTGGCTCCTGCCTCCTGCCTCCTGACTCCTGACCCCTCGAACCAATGGACTTAATTCTGTGTCATCAAACGGCGGATTTCGACGCTTTGGGAGCGGCGGTGGGGTTGTCGCGGTTGAAGGCCGGGAGTCGGATCGTGTTGACGGGGGGAGCGCACCCGACGGTGAAAGAGTTTCTCGCCCTGCATCGGGACGAGTTCCCGCTGATCGAACTCCGCAGTGTTAACCCGGAGACGATCCGATCGATCGCCATCGTCGATAATCAGTGGCGCGATCGTTTGGGAAAGGCGGGGGAATGGCTGGATCTGCCTCATTTACAGGCGATCGAGATTTACGATCACCATCTCGACGGTCGATCGAGTTCGGATATTCCGGCCACGAGCGTTCAAGTGGAGGCGGTGGGCGCGGCGACGACGCTGATCGTGGAAGCTCTGCAAAAAGAGGGTATCGAACCGAATTCGATCGAATCTACGGTGATGGCGCTCGGAATTCACGTCGATACGGGATCGCTCACCTTCGGGGGGACGACGGCGCGGGATGTCTACGCGCTGGGCTGGTTGATGACGCGGGGCGCGAACCTGAAAACGATCGCCCGCTACTGTGAACCGAGTTTTTCCCCGCGACTGCAAGAACTTTTCGGCGAGGTGTTGGAAACCGTGGAAACGGAGACGGTGCGAGGCTATAAAATCGCCCGCGTCCTCCTCACCACCGAAGATTTTATCCCCGGTCTATCGGGATTGGCGGAACGTTTGATCGATCTCGCGGACGCGGACGCGCTCCTGTTCGGTCACACCTACTCGAAAGGCGAGGAAGAAAGCGCCCGGCATCGTCTGACGGTGATCGGTCGTTCCCGCGTGGACGGGGTGAATTTAGCCACCTTATTCGCTCCCTACGGGGGTGGGGGACACCCGCGGGCGGCTTCGGTCAGTTTTCGGGACGTGGAACCGATCGAACGGTTACACGAGCTTTATAACGGTTTACTCGAACAGATCCCCCATCCCCCGACGGCGCGGGATATCATGTCCTCCCCGGTGCGTACCATCCGTCCCGATACCTCGATCGAACAGGCCGAGCGCGTCCTTTTCCGTTACGGTCATTCGGGCCTATCGGTGGTGGACGAGAGCGATCGACTGGTGGGGGTGATCTCCCGTCGCGACCTCGATCTGGCTCTCCATCACGGTTTCCGTCATGCGCCCGTGAAAGGATACATGACCCGCGACCCGAAAACGATCGCCCCGGATACCTCCCTCCCGGACATCGAATCGCTGATGGTGACTTACGATCTCGGTCGTTTACCCGTCCTCGATAACGGTCAACTGGTGGGGATCGTCACCCGTACCGATGTTCTGCGGCAGATCCACCGGGAACAGAAAACCCGTTCCGAAGCGAGTTACCCGCTGATCTCCTGTCTTCTGCCCTCCCTACAAGCCCGGCTCGCTCCCGTTTTCTGGGAATTCCTGCGATCGGCGGCGAGCGCGGCGGAAAAACGGGGCTGGCATCTGTATCTCGTCGGCGGCGCGGTGCGCGATTTACTACTCGCGGAAAACGCGGGAACCCTCGTTTTACAGGATATCGATCTGGTGGTGGACGGTTTCCATCGATCGACGGACAGCCGCGCGGGGGTGGAACTGGCGGGCGATTTACAAAAGCTGTACCCGGAGGCGCGGGTTTCGATTCACGGGGAATTTCAAACCGCCGCGCTGTTATGGCACAAAGACGAACGTTTCGGTTCGTTATGGGTGGATATCGCGACCGCGCGCACGGAATTCTATCCCTATCCCGCCGCGAACCCGCAAGTGGAATCCAGTTCCATCCGTCAGGATCTCTACCGCCGCGATTTCACGATTAACGCGCTGGCGGTACGCTTGACCTCGCCGAGACCGGGGGAGGTGTTGGACTTTTTCGGGGGAATTCTCGATTTAAAATCCCGGCAGATCCGGGTATTACACGCGAATAGTTTTATTGAAGACCCGACGCGCATCTATCGCGCGGTACGTTTCGCGACGCGGTTGGGATTCTCGATCGAACCGATGACGGAGGGCTATATCCGCTACGCGATCGAGAGCGGGGTGTTCGATCGATCCCGCGGCGAGAATCTGTCCGTTCCCGCGCTGGCGACGCGATTGAAGGCGGAATTAAACTATATTCTGGAGGCGGATTACTGGAAAGCGGCGCTGAAATCGCTCGCGGCTCTAGACGCGCTGAAGTGTTTACACGCGGATCTCGTTCTCGATGGCGCGCTCTGGTGGCAGGTTCGTTACGCGAGTCGCTGGTTACATTTTTCCCGCGTCGAACCGCCGTTAATTCCCTGGTTGACGCGTTTAGAGGTATTACTCGCCAGTTTACCCGATCGGGATCGACGGGCGATCGCCCTGAATTTACAACTACCGAAGGATAGTATCGAACGGTTAGGGCAGTTAGACAACGCGGAGAGGGAAATCGCCGCTCGTTTGCCCGAGTTACGAAGACCGAGCGAGATCGTCCGTTTTTTACGGGCTTATAAACCCGGACTGTTATCGCTCGTCGCCGCGCAGTCCGCGAGGGAGATCCGATCGATCCTCTGGCGTTACCTGAGTCGGTGGTCGAGAGTTCGCGCCCCTCTCGACGGTAACGATCTCAAGGCGATGGGATACAAGGCGGGGCCGCGGTTCGGAGAGATTCTAGACGCGCTCCTAGCCGCTACCCTGGACGGGAAGATCGGCGATCGAGAGACCGCGATCGCTTTTCTAGCGCGATTTCCCGCCGCTACGCGACGTTAGGTGTCGGCGGCCCCTTCATTCTCGTTGGATTTGTTACGCTCTCCCCCGAAACGCCCTCTTCCTTTGGTATTATTCCGAGAGGAGGACGCTCTAAATTGACGGGCGTAGGCTCGGTTGCGCTCGGCTTTTTCTTTTTTGAGATTACGACGTTTGGCCACTCGTTTTTCCTCGTGTTAGACGACAGGTAAATCGGAAAGCGATCGCCGCTTTCCGAGGGGAACGCTGAAAGCGGGCTAGGGAATTATAACCGATAACCGGCTCGAAATTTAGAATCTCCGGTCGCGATAACCGCCCCCGTTAAAGGAGCCTTTGTTCTCGCGCTCGCGGGCTTGATTGACTTTCAATTGCCGCCCCATCCACTCGGCCCCGTCGAGGGCGGTGATGGCGGAACTTTCTTGGGAAGCGGATTCCATTTCCACGAAGGCGAAGCCGCGTTTGCGACCGGTTTCTCGATCGATGGGGAAATGGACGCGTTTAACGGTTCCGTACTCGGTGAAAACTTCTTCTAAATCTTCTCGCTCGACCTCGAACGGGAGATTACCCACGTAAATTGACATAAACTGTATCCTCGTGAGGACGTGTAACGGTAAATGTGTAGAGAACCAAGATTTCGGGGACTAGCTGAACCAATACAAAACAGAAACGACTATAAACTCTAATTCGTTTTAATACTGACAACGAACTCGAACGCCGACTTTCATTCTCGATCGCTATTCTAACACGCGGGTTCGGCCCGGTTCTCGAACCGCTCCCCTTCCCGGGCCGCTCCCGCGCCGTCGGGCGGGTCTTCGGGGGAAGTTCTCGATCGCCCGAGGAAAATCTATTTCTTTAGATAGAGGGAGGGAAAGGGTCTCGCGATCATTGACTGATTCTTATATTCATGATACTAGAAGAGGTAGATAGCTGTATCGTTACTAACCAATGAGATAGGTAGCCGTCCGGGCTAGAGAACCGAACCTCGGGAGAACGTTCCCGCTATCGAGAAATCCATCCAAATTTTCAATGGCATCGATAGAAAATCCCCCGGATTCTCTTCGAGCGATTCGCCCTTCGTTCCCCGAGCCGGGATCGAGAAACGTTCCCGATATCCGGAGAAAGTCCGGGCGAATCTAGACCATCGGCGAGGTTACTTAGATTACCCCCATCGACCGACCCGTTTTCTGGAAGCTCATGACCGCGATCGTTGAAGAGATAACCCGTATGCAGATAACAACCATTCTGAACCGGTACCGATTCGAGATGCGAGGGTACAACACTCAGGAACTGCTCGATCGGTGGTTGCCGACGTACTCGCTCGACTGGATTCGTATGGCGGTACTAGAAGCCTTGTACCGGGGACGTTACAAGGCGATCTCGGTGGAAGAGATCTTGAAAACCTGGCAGAAACGGGGATACCCCACCTACAATTTCACCCGTGAATTCGAGCGTCTGGTGTGTAAGAATCTGCCCGGCGGGGCGATCGAGTCGAACGAACCGATCGGAACGGTCGAGACTCCCGCGCCATTGGTCAGAGGCAAGCGCGAGACGGACAAAGTAGCCCCACACCCGAGCGAGACCGCGCCCCTCCCTCTCACCCCCTTAGAACGCCCGGTTTTCGACGATCCTCGCAAGAAAATGAGCGATATCGGCGAATTATTTTCTAAATTGACCGTGGAAAGCGAGATCGTTACGGGAGAGAGCGAGAGCGACGGTAACGAGAGCGAGGGCAACGGCAAGGAAACGAACGGGGCGGACGGGCCGAGCGGTCCCTCGATCGACCAATTTATTCCCCTGTTAGACGGCTCGGAATTGTATTCTAAATTAAAGGCCGTGGCTCGATCGGGTTATGGCGATCGGTAAAATTCGATCGGGAAAATTCTCGCTCGATCGACGCTAATTCGTGACCGGAAACCGACGGTTTACAGTCTCCCTTTTCAGGGGAAAAGTTTTCGCCCGGAGATGGGGAAATTTTTCGGGGGAAAAGGCCACCGGAAAAGGGAAAAGAGCTTTCTTAAGCATTTCACCTTTTCCCTCTCTCACCTCCTGCCTCCCGCCCTCTCGGACGTTATCGCGATCGATATGACCCGTCAATTTCACGATCGATTCGCCAAGGATTACCTAGAGGAATTATTATCGCCTCTCGGAACGGTGAAAACGAGCGAGAAGGTGAAGGGGGAGATACGGGAAATCGATGTTCGGTTCGAGCCGGATTCGATCGGTCTCGCGCGAGATCTGCCGTTAGGGTTGTTCGGAAAAATCGCGGTCACATCCTGTTCGATCGAACCTTTCCGTAATCCCCCCTCGGAAATCGAAATTCGCGGTTGTTCGCTCAAATGATACGCGGTTCACGGCCATCTCATCCGAAAGGCGAAACGGGACAGGGGAGCGTATTTCCTGCCGAGTACCCTGAAGGCGGCGATCGTCGTTATCCAGTGGAAACAGAAAGGCACGATCGAGGGACAGCGATCGATGATCGCCGGCCTTCTCGAAGGACGGTTCGGAACGCTCGACGCGGAAATGTCGGGTTTGGTGGACGAGATCGCCCGAATGCCTTTACCGGAACCTTCCCAGTTACTGCTGTCCCTGATGGATTTATCCCGCGAGGACTGGTTAGCCCTGCTGAGAGCGAATTAATCGATCGACGGAAAGATTTAACGGGAAACGACCGGCCATTCGTGAGAAGATGGGCGAAGGTATTCCCGGCGCTATTCTATTGATCCGGCTTATTTTTACTCTCGTCTATGCACTCATTGTCTTGCCCCCGTCGCACGAAAATTGTCGCCACGATCGGCCCCGCCACCCAGAATAAAGAAACACTACGCCAGATGATCAAGGCGGGGGCGACAACGTTTCGCTTGAATTTCTCCCACGGCGATCACGACTATCACCGCAACAGTATCAACCTGATCCGCCAGTTAGCCTTTGAACTCAACCAACCGGTCGGTATCCTGCAAGATCTCCAGGGTCCGAAAATCCGTCTGGGAAAATTCGGCTGTGGTTCGATCGATCTCAAACCCGGCGATCCCTTCATCCTGACCTCGCGGGACGTGGAGTGCGATCGGGACATCAGTTCGATCAGCTATCCCTATCTCGCCCAGGAAGTGCCGTCCGGTTCGCGCATCCTCCTCGACGATGGTAAGGTCGAGATGCGCGTGGAATCGGTCGATCCCGACCAAGGGGATCTGTACTGTCGCGTCGTCGTCGGGGGCGTGTTATCGAGCAATAAAGGGGTGAATTTCCCCGGTGTCTATCTCTCGGTAAAAGCGCTCACCGATAAGGATAAAGAAGATCTCATGTTCGGTCTGCGCTGGGACGTGGATTGGGTCGCGCTCAGTTTCGTCCGCAATCCCCAGGATATTTTAGAGATTAAAGATATTATCGCGAGCGCGGGGAAATCCACGCCCGTGATCGCCAAGATCGAGAAACACGAGGCGATCGAGGAGATGGACGCGATTCTCTCCCTCTGTAACGGGGTGATGGTGGCCCGCGGCGATCTCGGGGTGGAATTACCGGCCGAAGACGTGCCGATCCTGCAAAAACGCCTGATCAGCACCGCGAATAAACTGGGAATCCCGATTATTACCGCCACGCAGATGCTCGATAGTATGGCGACGAATCCCCGTCCCACCCGCGCGGAAGTGTCCGACGTGGCTAACGCCATTCTCGACGGGACGGACGCGGTGATGCTCTCCAACGAGACCGCGGTGGGGAAATACCCGATCGAGGCGGTCGCGACGATGGCGACGATCGCCGAACGGATCGAGCGCGAGCAGATCAATACTCCCGCGGTCTCCGGCGGCAAACAATCGATCCCCAACGCCATTTCCTCCGCCGTCAGCCAGATCGCCGAACAGTTAGACGCGGCGGCGATTATTACCCTGACGAAAACGGGAGCGACGGCGCGTAACGTCTCCAAATTCCGCCCGAAAACGCCGATCCTCGCGGTAACGCCCCATCGGGAGGTCGCCCAGCAGTTACAGCTAGTCTGGGGCGTGAAACCGATGTTATTGATGGATCTGCCCTCGATCGGCCAGACGTTCCAGGTGGCGATGAATCTCGCCCAGGAAAATCATCTACTCGCGGACGGAGATCTGGTGGTGATGACGGCCGGAACTCTACAGGGGGTAGCGGGTTCGACGGATCTGGTGAAAGTCGAGGTCGTTAAATCGATCCTCGGGACGGGAACGGGAATCGGTCAGGGAGCGGCCAGCGGTCGCGCGCGGGTGGCTCACGCGGCGCGGGAAGTGGGCAGTTTTAACCCCGGCGAGATCCTCGTGGTTCCCTCCACCAGCGCCGAATACGTGGAAATGATGCGAAAAGCGGGGGGAATTATCACGGAAGATCCCTCGATGAGCAGTCACGCCGCGACGATCGGCTTAAAGCTGGGAATTCCCGTGATCGTCGGCGTGCAGGACGCGACGAAAATCATCCGCGAGGGGGTGATTATCAGTCTCGATGCCAAGCGCGGCTCGATCTACTCCGGCGCGACCGCGAGAGTGGCTAATAACGGCACGAGTTGAGCCGGGAAGTCAGAGGAGTCAGGAGTCAGGAGTCAGGAGTCAGGAGGAAATAATATTGTAATTCCATCTCCCTAGCTCCTCATTTCTGCATCTCCGCATCTCCTCGCAAAAACTTTTCCCGTCTCAAGAGGCTTGTAACCCGTTGGTTTCGGGTCAAGAACCTCGATCGATCTCCTGCAACCGTGAGAATCGAACGTCAAAATCAACTCGAAACTTATTTTTTCAGATATATTGGTTGAAAATAGGAATTTTTTACTTTTACAAGCTCTTTACTTCTTCTTTATCCTCCTGGCTCCTGAATACTGGCTCCTGTCTCCTGTCCCAACCAAAAATTTTTGATTTTTGCAGGAAGTTTGATGATTTGCGTCCTCATGGGAGTATCGGGATCGGGAAAATCGACGATCGGCCAGTTACTCGCGGAGCGTTTGGGCTGGCCGTTTTACGACGGGGACGATTTTCACCCGATCGCCAATATCGAGAAAATGCGTCGCGGCATTCCCCTGACGGACGCGGATCGTCTGCCGTGGTTGAACGCGCTACGGAAGAAAATGCGGCAGATCGATCGGGACGCGATCTTCGCCTGTTCGAGTTTAAAAAGCGGTTATCGGGAGTATTTACGGGAAGGGGTTGCCGATATCGTCTGGATTTATTTAAAGGGCGATTATTCCCTCCTCCGGGAAAGAATGCGGGGGAGAGAGGGGCATTTTATGAAGGCGGAAATGTTGCGATCGCAGTTAGAAACCCTAGAGGAACCGACGGACGCGCTGATTCTGGAGATCGATCGATCGCCGGAGGAGATCGTCGGGGCGATCGTCGATTTTCTGGAAAAGCGCGACCGCGAACCGCGATAAAATCGGGAGAGCGAAACGTGATCCCGAACCATGAGCGATTCCCCTTCCCCCCCGAACAACGACGCGCCCGCGATCACCGTCGAACAGGCGATCGCCAACCTCCGACAGACCGAGGACTCCGGCGCGAGATATTACGCGGCCTGGTGGCTGGGACGCTTTCGGGTGCGGGAGGACGGGGCTATAGACGCGTTAATCGAGGCGTTACGCGACGAGATCGATCGAACTCCCGACGGCGGTTATCCCCTACGTCGCAACGCCGCCACCGCGCTGGGAAAACTAGAGAATACCCGTTGTGTTCCCGCGTTGATCGAGTGTCTTTCCTGCGAGGATTATTACGTGCGCGAATCCGCCGCCCAAGCGTTAGAAGCGCTGGGAGATAAACGCGCGATCGAGCCTTTAGTTAAACTACTCGACGGGGGAATCGAGGCGGCGGTTCTGGTACCCGGAAAACCCCATCTCGTACAACCCTACGAGGCGATTATCGAGGCGTTGGGAACCCTGGGAGCGACGGAAGCGATCGGGCTTATCGAACCCTTTCTAGAGCATTCCGTCGAAAAAGTCCGTTACGCCGGCGCGCGCGCCCTCTACCAGTTAACCGGACGGGCGGAATACGCGGAAATTCTGGTTAACGCCCTGCGGGGAAAAGAATTACAATTGCGCCGTTCCGCTTTAATGGATCTGGGCGCGACCGGCTATCTACCCGCGGCGGGATCGATCGCCGGCACGTTCGCGGAAAATAGCATCAAACTCGTCTCTCTCAAAGAACTTCTCGAAACTCACCTCCGCGCTTTCCCCGATTCCCAACAGGGTCGAGAGGTGCTGGATTTAATGGATAGCTTGCTCTAATGACCACATCGACCACCGTACAAGACCTCATCCACGCCGTCGAAAAAGCGGACTCGGCTCAAAAACTCACGCTCGCCGTCGTCAATTTAGCCGCCCTCCGCGATAGCGCGGCGATCCCTACCCTGATCGACGTGCTGAGATACAACAACCCCGGCGCGGCCGTGGCCGCGGTCGAGGGTTTGATCGCGTTGGGAAAAGTCGCGGTTCCCCCCCTGCTCGAACATCTTGACGGCTACAACTACGGGGCTAGAGCCTGGGCGACGCGGGCGCTCGCGGGTATCGGCGACCCGCGGGGATTGGATCTATTACTCGACGCGGCGGTGAATGATTTTTCCTTTAGCGTGCGTCGCGGGGCGGCTAGAGGCTTGGGACGGATTATTTGGTCTGATTTGGAGGAAAGTCGGATTAAAGAGGCTCAAGAGGCGGTTTTTCGGGCGTTGGAGGGACTTTCGCGCACCGATCCGGAATGGGTGGTACGGTACGCCTCGATCGTCGGCTTGCAGGGGTTGGCGGAATCGGTCGTCGAATTCCGCGGGCGGGCGATCGAACTGTTAGGACAGCTTCGGGAGACGGAGAGCGAGATCGTGATCGTCGCCCGGATCGATCGCTCTTTGGAACAGTTAACGACTGCCTAAGTCAAAGGAAAACGGTATAATCTGTCGGAAAAGATCTATTCCGAACGAACTTGTATGAAATATTGGCGAGAAACGATCGCGATCGCGGGTCGAATTTTGGTGGAATTAATTCGGCGCGGCCGTAGTTTGGTTCTCTGGGCGATTTTCCCGATCTCGGTTCTCCTGCTCAACGGCTATATTATGTCGGGAAAAGGCAATATTCCCCTTTCTGAAGCGATGGCTCTCGCCTGCCCGCCCACTCTGGTCGGGGCGGCTCTTTTCTTTAGTTGTTTGGGCGGGACGGTGGCGACGGTGGTAGCGGAACGAGAACAACAGACCCTAAAACGCCTATTTCTGTCCCCGTTAAGCGGGGTTTCCTATTTCGTGGGGATTTTTCTCGCGCACAGCGCGATCGCGGTCTTTCAGACGCTGTTAGTCTATTTCGTCGCTTCGGGATACGGGGCGACTTTCAAGGGGTCGTTTCTCGGGGAATCGGTGATTATTTTTCTGAGTGTGGCGGCTTATGTCGGGTTAGGGTTTATTCTCGGCACGAGACTGGCGAAACGTACCGAGGATGTCAATTCTCTCGTGGGATCGTTCGGGGTTCCCTTGTTGATTTTGGGCGGCGTTTTCCTGCCGACCGCTTTATTCCCGAAAGAATTAGTCGATCTGGCGCGTTTTAACCCGATCTATCACATGAACGAGGCACTGATCGCGGTTTGGGCGAAGGGAGAAACGCTACAGGAAGTAAGCTCGCATTTTCGTTTCCTGTGTATCTTCGCGCTGGTAACGGTGGCGGGGGGATGGTTGACCTATCGACAGATGTTACACCTCGAACGAAGATTGTAAGTTATAGACACCGTTCGTCGGAAGATCCGAGGGTTTCCCGTTGATTTTTTAGCCCTTCCGCGTTTACATTACCTATAGCACTAAGCTTTCAGTTTCCTGCTAGAAGTTGACCGATCGAAGGTAACAGGCTTTTTCTCTGTATTAACCGAAAGCCGTAGCGCTAGGTCATCGCTCTCCCTACACCTTACATCCGCTCCTAGCGGCTCTTCTAAAGGTTGAAAAGCTTATTCGCCGTTAATTTCATTAACTTTAAATTTCAACAATTTTGTCAATCTACTGAGAATGCTTCAACTTAATAATGTTAGAAAACGCTACGGAAAACGTCAGGTTTTAGAAAATTTAAGTTTCCAGATCGAATCGGGGGAAATTTACGGTTTACTCGGTCCCAACGGCGCGGGAAAAACGACCACGATCAATTTAATCTGTAATTTATTAAAGCCCGATTCGGGGAAAATCACTTTTAATAATCTACCGATCGAACGGGTTACGAAGGCATGGATCGGGGTCGCGCCACAGGAAAATTTACTCTATAAATCTTTAACTTGCGAGGAAAATCTCGATTTTTTCGCCCGGATTTACGGCTTGGATAATCAGAAACGTCGCCATCGGATTAAAACCTGTTTGAACGCGGTGAATCTGCTCGATCGAGCGAAAAGTCCGATCGAGACGTTAAGCGGGGGAATGCAGAGACGGATGAATATCGCGGTGGCGATCGTCCATCAACCGAAGTTATTAATTCTCGATGAACCGACGACGGGTTTAGATATCGAGTCCCGTTATGAAATCTGGGATCTAATCGAGCAGTTACGGGAACAGGGGATGACGATTTTATTAACCACCCATCTCCTCGATGAAGCGCAACGTCTCTGTCAATCGATCGGCATTTTAAAACAGGGTCGAATTATCGCCGAGGGCAGTTTAGCGCGCTTGCGTCAATTGATTCCCGCGCGGGAACTGATTACCCTCGATACGGAGGATACCGCGACGGCGATCGAACGGGGAATCGAATTAGGTTTCACCCCGAAATTTTACGGTAAGGTATTAAATTTTTGGGTATCTAAGCCGATAGAATTCAGCGAGATCGTTACCGCTTTCGAGGGAATCGAGATCCGATCGCTATCCCGACAATCGATACAGTTAGAGCATATTTATATCGAAGTGATGGAGCGGGGAACGATCGAGGATTACGATTATAACGCTCCCTCGATCGAGTTCCGGTAGCGCTCTTCAAGAGTTGCCAGACGCGCTTCATCCTGCCGATCGATCGCCCCGTAATAATGCTGTTTATTTTTCAACCAGAGAATCTCGAATTCGAGGGCTTTCTGAAAAGCTACCGCGGGATTTTCTAACGCTTCGGGAGCGCGAAAGACGACCTTACGGGTTTCAAAGCGATCGATCTGCCCGACGGGAAAGGTTTTCAAAAACGGTAAAGAGAGAAAAGAAATTCCACCCCCGATCGCTACTTCCAATCCCGCCGTTTTCGCTTTTCCCGCCATTTCTAACGCGAGCTTTCCGATAATTTCTCCCTCGACCTCTTTCGAGGATAATCCCATCGATCCCGCTAGATCGGAACGTCCGATCACGATACCATCGAGCGCGGTGATTTCGGGAATCGATAGCATCTCGTCCAGGTTTTTAAACGCGGTGATCGTTTCTAAATTGACCGAGAATTTTACCCCGCTCTTTCGCGCGAAAACGGTATCGATCGCCAGAAGATATTTCTGTAACGCGTAGGCGGTTTCGACCATCGGCGCGACCACTCGATCGACCCCCAGATCGATCGCCTCGAATAAATCTTTAATCGCCCCACACCCCCCGATTTTTAAGGTAAAATCTAACCCCACTTCCCGGCTGATTTCCCGGAGACGAGAGGCTTCCTCTAACCGAGTTCCTTCCGTCTCGAATTCCGCTTTCACCCCGATGACGTGATATCGTTCTCGAAGTTCATCGAGAAGTTCGAGCATCCGTTTTTCCGTTCGATTCATATTCGCGATTTCTGATGTAGAACCCTATCTTTCGAGAAAAATCCCGAAATCTTCGTTTATAAATTTTCGGGATCGACCCCCATCTCCCGTAATTTTTCCGCTAATTGTTGACGGGCGATCCGCTCTCGATCGAGTTCTCGTTCGGCCTGTTCCGCGCGCTCACGTTCCTGTTCCAAGCGTTCGCTCCCCCATAATAGTAAATTTCCCGAGCTATCCCACCAACGCAACCAATAGGCGGTGTTTTCGGCTTTTTTGCCCTGCCACACTCCCAGAAACAAGTTCATTTCCTCGATCCGGTAGCGATGATTTTCGTCGGGAACTTGTTGCTCGTATTTTCCCGAAACTAAGCGATAAAACTCTAAATCTCCTGTTTTGGGATGAAAAATGCCGTAAATAGGAACCTGTAGGATTCGCTCGTAAAAATACCATTTCCCGTAAGGATAGTGGGGGTTGATCGAGTATTCTCCCCCCTCGGTTTCCGAGACAAATTCGAGAACCACCAGCGGGAGATCGCCCTCTCGACAGGGGGTGTAACTCCGTCGGATCGCGCCCTCGGTCACGGGAATCACCGAGGGGATATAGACCCAATCGGGGGCTTTAACGACGATTTTATCGTCTACCGTGGCGCAGATGCCGAAATTCGTGGCGATTATCATAGATTCTAGAATTAATCCCGCTAGTTCTAGAGATTCTCGTAAAGCGGCCGCGAATAGAGGTTGTAGGAGATTGTCCGCGGGGTCATCGGGTAGGATAAAGTCTTCGGGCAGTTTTTCCCAGGTGATCGCGGGGAGGGAGGGGGATTTGCGGATCGGTGTGGTAGTCATGGGAAAGATCGCGGGGAGAATCGATTCGGGGATATCTTACAGTTACCTTAACTCATTCGATCGAGCGTCCGGTATTGAATCGCCTCGGCAACGTGAGCGCTTTTCACGTCCTCGCTGTCCGCGAGATCGGCGATCGTCCGCGACACCTTCAACACCCGATCCATCGCCCGCGCCGATAGTCCCAACTTGCGGATCGCCCCCTCTAACAAGCCCCGACCGCTCTCGTCGAGGGAACAGAAGCTTCTAAGGTGATCGGGAGTCATTTCGGCGTTACAGACGGTTCCCCGCTCGTTTTTAAAGCGATCGCCCGCGATTTTTCGCGCCCTCTCCACCCTCTGCCGGACGGCGATCGAATCCTCCCCGGTACTCTGTCCGGTCATTTCCTCCGGTTTCAATCGGCTGACGGTAACTTGCAGATCCACCCGATCGAGAAGCGGCCCGGATAATTTCGCCCAGTATTGTTCCCTCTGCCGCGGCGAACAGGTACAAGCCTGGAGCGAATCGCCGTAATACCCACAGGGACAGGGATTCGTACTCGCCACCAGCGTGAATCGCGCCGGGAAAGCCACCGCCTGCCGGGCCCGGGAGATACTGACGAAACCATCCTCTAACGGTTGACGCAGATACTCCAACACGTTGCGCTTAAATTCGGTCAACTCGTCGAGAAACAAGATCCCCCGGTGCGCGAGGGAGATCTCCCCCGGCCGCGGGAACGATCCCCCCCCGACTAACGCCGCGCCCGACGCGGAATGGTGGGGACTGCGAAAGGGACGCTCGCGCACGAGAGAGCCGCGTTCTTTGAGTAATCCGGCTACCGAGTGGACGCGCGAGACCTCTAGGGATTCCTCGAAGGTGAGCGGCGGGAGAATTCCCGGTAAACGGCGCGCGAGCATGGTTTTTCCACTGCCCGGCGGCCCGACGAAAATCAGGTTATGACCCCCGGCCGCCGCGATTTCCAAGGCTCTCCGGGCGTGGTGTTGACCTTTAACATCCTTGAGATCGGCTAGAAGCGATGGCGATCGCCCGAATTCCTCGCTCGCGGAGAACCGGACGGGAGCGTGTCGATCGGGATCGTTCAAAAATTCCACCACTTCCGAGAGGCGATCGAACCCGTATACCTCGATATCGTTGACAACGGCCGCCTCTTTCGCGTTATCGGACGGCACGACCAACCCGGAACAGCCCATCGCGCGCGCGGCCGCGGCGATCGGTAACACCCCGGCCACGGGTCGTAAACTCCCGTCGAGCGACAATTCCCCGAAAAACAGAAAATCTCCCAATAAACTCGCGTCCACCTGCTCGGAAGCCGCCAGAATCCCGACGCTAATCGGGAGGTCATAACTGGGGCCTTCTTTGCGTAAATCGGCGGGAGAGAGATTAATGACGATTTTGCGGGCGGGGAAGGCGAAACCGGCGTTTTTAAGGGCGGCTCTGACCCGTTCACGCGACTCGTTGACCGCCATATCGGGTAAACCGACGACGGTGATGCCCGGCAGTCCTCCCGACACGTCCACCTCGACCCCGATACGGGTCGCGTCGATCCCGATAATCGCGGCGCTCCAAACCCTAGCCAGCATTTTTCTATGGTTCGTTCTAATAGTTACGCTCGATTCTAACAGACCGCTCGCGACGACGGCGATCGATCGACTGTCCCCGTTGATTTCTCGATCGACGCGGGATGATCTACCTCTTGCGAAGATCGAGAATCTCTGGTTAGGACAGGAGTTAGGAGGAGAAAGGAGAGATAAAGAGCTTTCAAGGGAATAAAAAGCTTATTTTTCCTTAAATATTTTTAAAATCGCAATTTTTAAGTCAAATTCGATTTACAATTCTCACGCTCGCGGGAGGTCTGATATAGTGAAAGATAAAGCTGGGAATCGGTCGATCGTCTCGACATAGCATCTCTGAAGGCTAAAAATCGGCAAAATAAACTTGATTTAAATGATTCTGACGCGAATTACCGGTTAGACGGTCACGATTTCTCGTTCTCTCTCTAAAGTCCGACCCATACCGGACCGCGGGGAAAAACGATCGGGAGACCTCCCGCGCGATTCGTTTTTGAAGGTCTAAAAACTTCAAAAACTAAAATTTTACAAGATAAATACCAGATAAATAAATGTTTTTTTTAATTTTAGCTATAATATTCTTTATTCTTTCTCCTGGCTCCTGACTCCTGACTCCTGACTCCTGACTCTCTAACCACACGACAATTTTTAAAATTCCGTAAGAGGTCTCCGTATGAGCGATACCATTTTCGGGAAAATTATCCGCCGGGAAATTCCCGCCTCGATCGTCTACGAGGATGAATTCGCCCTAGCCTTTAAAGATGTTAACCCCCAAGCGCCGACCCATCTCCTCGTGATCCCGAAAAAACCGCTCCCGAAATTAGAGGAAGCGACGGACGGGGATCGAGAATTACTCGGTCATTTATTACTAATCGCCAAAAAAGTGGCGGCCGACGCGGGATTGAAAAACGGCTACCGAGTGGTGATCAATAATGGTGCCGATGGCGGTCAGACCGTTTACCATCTTCACCTGCACGTTCTCGGCGATCGACCCCTCGGTTGGCCGCCGGGGTAAGCGCCGCCCGATCGGGCGCTATTTTCCACCCGCTTTTCGGGAATGGTAAGAGTGGGAAGCGGCCTTTTGTCGGGAGCGCGCCCGGTTTTTATCCATCTATTTTCCAACCGTGACGATCATGAATAAGTCCCTGTCCGCGCTGGTTCTCTCGATCGGTCTATCCTTCTTTACCCCGGCTTTCCTCGCTCGTGCCGGCTCGGAATGTTTTCTACAAGCGCCGAACGGACGACAGATCGATCTATCCCGTCTCTGCGGCGAAGAATCGGTGGTCACGCCCGCGAAAGTATTTCACCTGCCGATCGTGCGCAGGGTCGGCGGTGTCCCGGTGGTCAGCGTTACCTTCAACGAGCGTCACCGTTATGAAATGTTATTCGATACGGGAGCGAGCGAGACCGTCGTGACCGAAGCGATGGCCGAGAAGATCGGCGTGAAAAAAGAGATCCCGATCATCGCCAAAACAGCGGCTGGCACCATTACCGCTCATGCCGGCCGGGTCTCTTCGGTGAGCGCGGGCGATTTAATCCAGCGGAATGCCGTCGTGGGTATCGCTCCCGGTTTGGAGGGAAACGGATTATTAGGACAGAACTTTTTTAGAGACTACGACGTGACGATCAAGCGGGACGTGATCGAACTGCGTCCCCGCCACTGAGCTTTTCTACTTTTTTCCACTTCGGCACCGATCGTCCGTGGGACTGACATCACCCCGAGGGCGCTCCTATTCTGAGGGTATCCGAGGAAAGGAGACGAGAACGATGTTAGTCAATACCGCCAACACCGCCGCTATTCGCAATTACCTGATCCTGACGCTCTCGGTCGTGATGGTGAGCGCGGGACTATCCGAACTCGTCAATAATCCCGCGAGAATCGCCCGTCAAGATCGGCTCGATGGTTATGTTCCCTACGTCAGCGCGGGTTTGGTCAGCGGGGCGGTAAAATCGGTTCGTTAAGCGTCGAGAATCTCGGTAAACCAGTCCAGGACCCGATCGCCGAAAGCTTCCCTCGAATATTCCCGTTCCGCCCGCTCGCGACAGTCCCGCCGAGCGATCCGATCGAGCGAGTCGATCGCGCGAACCAATCCCCCGATACTATCCGGTTCCACCAGAAATCCCGTTTTCCCGTCCTCGATAATTTCCGCCGGGCCGCCGCGCCGGTAGGAGATCACCGGAACCCCGCAGGCCAGGGCCTCGATGGCCACGTTCCCGAAAGCTTCCACCCACCGGGGGGTCATCACTAACCCGCGACAGTCTCCTAACTCCGCCTGTAGGCGATCGGTCGGCAAAAACCCGCGATAATCGAGATTCGCGTTCGGATACTTCGTTAATAATTTTTCCCAGTACGCCCGATCGGGAATATACCCGAAAACCCGCAAGGGAACCCCCGCCCGATCGCAGGCCTCGATCGCGTCTTCGAGGGCTTTTTCCGGGGCGATCCGGCCCACCCAGGCGAGAGCGGCCGAAGGATTCTCCCGGAATCGATAGCGGGAGAGATCGATCCCGTTACCGAGACAGCGATAGGGGGCGGGGAGCGGGAAAGTTTCCGCCTGAGCGACGGTGTGAAAGGCGATCGAGCGGGGGAAACGAGCGTGGATATCTTGCAGGGCCCGATCGATCGCCTCCGCGAGCGAGGCCATCCCGATCAGATGGGCGACGGGACGCTCGAAAAAGGGGGTCAGGTATAAAGGAAGCCAATCGTAGGCGAAATTGACGATCAGATCGTGGTCTCGCTGGATCTGTCGGGCGCGCTCCCACATATTCGCCAGCACCGAATCCGGGGGAAGCTCGATCGGGGCCTCGCGGCCGGTGTTCTGCGCGGACACCTGCGGGGTTCCGGGCACGGTCTCCAGGGGCAGGCCGTCTAAAACCGAATTTTCCGGGGCGATCGTCGTTACCTGTATTCCCCGTTCCTCCAGGGCGCGCGCGAGATTATAGAGGGTCAGTTCCACGCCCCCGCCCGACCCCGATCCCAGCGGGCCGACCGGCGTGGAGAGAAACAATACCTTGTCGATCAATTTTGCACCTCGGTGGTTTCCGTGTAGGGCGTTTCCGGCACTTCCTCCTCCGGTTCCCCGGTGGTCTCCAAGGGACCGATCTCCAGTTTCGGGGGTAATTGCAGATTTAACTGACGCATCGCCCAACTCGCCGTTTCTTTTACTTCGTCGTCGGGATCGTTGTTCGCTTTATAGATAATCAATTGACTGATCTGGGACATGACATCGTAGAGACGGGTTAAGTCCCGAATGGCGTTTTTCCGAACCTGGGGGTTTTTATCCTCTAGGGAAACCGCCAACGCTTGGTTCATCGGTCGGAGAACCCGCGTGCAGATCTGCGCTAACGCTTCGAGGGTTAAACTACGCTCGTAGGAATCCCCGTCGATCATGCCATCGACCAGGGGTTGCATGGAGCGGGAGTCGGACATCTGCGCCAACCTCCAGATCGCCCGTCGTCGAACGCGCGGGTCTTCATCGCGGAGATTATCGATTAACCGCAGGACGAGATCGACGTTGGGAATCCGCGAGGTGGATTGAACGGGGAGGGAATCCCGTTCGGGATCGTCGTCCCGGAGATCGCCGAAGTTGTTGGTCTCGGATTTCGGGGTTCCGTTTTCCTCGAAGGAACGATTTTGATTTTCTTCTCCTAGCGGTCTAACGCGGGCTTTCGCTTTCTTTTTCGGGTATTTACGGGAGGGGGCCGAGCGCGAGACCACCGAGGCTAAGGCTCCGGCCAGGGCGATCGTCAGCAGGGCGCTCCCGGCGATCAGGGGCCAGGGAAGAGTATTCGGATCGAGCGCGGGAGGGTTCGCCTGGGCGGGCGAGCGACCGAGCGACTTTTCCGCGTTGGCGATGGCGCTTTGGGCGGCGGGATCGTTGGGGCGTTCTCGGAGAGCCTGTCGGAAGTTCTCGATCGCTACCGGATAATTTTTTCGGGCTGTGGCTTCGTATCCCGCTTTCATTAACCGATCGTAGGTAGCGACCGTTACGGTCGGGGTGGGGCTTTGGGCGAGCGCTACCGGCATCGGTACTACGGGATTTCCTAGCCCCCAACTACTCATACCGATAGCTACTAACAGGATAAAGCGGGATTTATTCATAAAACAGCTTACTCTACAGCAAAATTGCCAGTTACCTCGCATCGGACAGGTGGAAATGAGGTCGGGTCTCTCGCGCTCGGAATCTATGGTTCTCGTGTCTTTTCGATACGCCGGTCGCCCGGATTCTGCCGTTCAATGTATCTTATCTCGAGGGTATCCGTCCATTGATTGTAGCGGACAAGTCTCGAAAATCCAAATCATCGTCATTTCCTGCCGAAATCGGTGTTTTCCAAGAGCGTTCGCCTTGTATAACCGTATGCGCTCGCCACTCTTCCAGGGGAAAGGGATAATCTCCCCGGTAATGTCCCCCCCTGCTCTCGCACCTGGCTAGAGCGCCCCGAAGGATCAAGTCGGCGATATCTAAAAGATTGAAGGTTTCGATCGTGATTCGGAGGTCGGATTCGACCGTGGGAGAAGAGAGGAAGACCTCCCGAGCGGGGGGTAGAGTGAGAAGAAATCGGGCGCTCTCCGGCGAGGATAATTCTTGTTTCCAGCGTCGCACCTGTAGGATAGCGGATTCTAGCTCGTTTTGAAATCGGCAAATTCCCGCGTTTTCCCACATCAGAACCGGCAATCGTTCCCGGATCGATCGAACCGTTGACCGGTCGCCCGGCCCGCTCCACCGGATCGGTTCGGGGGTTCCCCCGTCGCTCGTTCCCCCGTCGCCGGCGAGATCGAGCGTCGCCAACCTTTCCGCGAAAACGATACATTCTAATAGCGAGTTACTGGCGAGACGGTTAGCCCCGTGAATTCCCGTGCTGGCGGTCTCGCCGATCGCGTACAGGCCGGGGATCGAGGTACGAGCGTCCAGATCCGTGACGATCCCCCCCATCCAGTAATGAGCGGCGGGCGCGACGGGAACGAGATCGCGAAACACGTCGATCCCCCATTTCTGGCAGACGCGGATAATATTGGGAAACCGGTGGCGGACGCGCTCGGGATCGATCGAGCGTAAATCTAAATACACCCGATCGCGCGCGGGATCGGCGGAAGTTTTCTGTAGATGGCTAAAAATCGCCCGACTCACCACGTCTCTCGGCGCTAATTCCCCGTCCGGGTGGTAATCGAACGCGAATCGTTTCCCGGAGCGATCGATCAGGTGCGCTCCCTCGCCCCGAACCGCCTCGCTGATGAGAAAACGCGGCGCGCCCGGCACGGTGAGGGCGGTGGGGTGAAACTGGAAAAATTCCAAATCCCGAACCAGCGCCCCGGCCCGCCAGGCCAGCGCGACCCCATCCCCGGTACTGACCGCGGGATTGGTGGTTTGGGCGTAGACCTGACCGCCTCCCCCGGTAGCCAGGATCACGGCCGACGCGCCGAGCCAACGGACGCGATCTCGATGGAGGAGCGAGATCCCCCGACAACGCCCCGTGTCCGGATCGATCCATAGTTCCAGCGCCAGCGCGCGGGGGATAATTTGAATATTCGCCCGTTCCCTAACTTTCGCCATCAGGGTGCTGACGATCGCCCGCCCGGTCCGATCGGCCGCGTGGAGTACCCGCGGTCGGGAGTGCGCCGCTTCCAAGGTCATGGCCAGACCGGAATCGACCCGATCGAAACTCACGCCCAACTCGATCAGGGACTCGATGGCGGCGGGCGCGTGCTCGACGAGAAAACGGACGGCCCTCGGTTCGCACAATCCCGCTCCAGCTTGTAAAGTATCCTCTAGATGCAGTTCCGGCGAATCGGTCGGAGAGGTGGCCGCGGCGATGCCTCCCTGCGCCCAATCGCTCGCGCCCGTTTCTAGATCTTCTTTCGTGACCAAGCCCACCCGTAAATTCTCGGGCAAACGGAGGGCGGCGTACAGTCCGGCCGCTCCCGACCCCACTATTACTACATCTAGATAACTCGGCAGTTCAGAGGATTCGACCATCGCGGGGTAACGCTATAAATTCCATCCATTTTAGCGTTACCGGTCGTTTGCCTCGCTAAAAATTTCGGGCGGGCCATCGCCCACCCGAAATCGATCGAACCGTTAATTCGATTTAGTAAACACCGGGGTTAAAGCGATCGTCGCCCTCGATAAATTCTTTCGAGGGTTCGGTAACGGTAAATTTATCGAGATTCGCTTGTAAACGTTCTTTTTGTCCCTCGGACAGTCCGGGAATATCTAACACGTCCTCTACAGAATCGTAGGGAGCGTTTTTGATGATTTTACCGGCGAGGTTGGGATAGAAACCCCGAAGATCGCGGAAATCCCGAATATCGCTGTTGTTGAGATCGATTTTATTGCCGAGTTCGACGAGTTTCGCGTCCGCCGCGTTTAACGCCGCCATCGGGGTCAGGGACGGAGCGATCGAGGGAATCGTCAAGGCGCGCGAGGGTTGTCCCCAGAAGGAAACCAGAACGAACGCGACCACCGCCAGAAAACGAACGACACTTTTCATGGATACTTTTGCCTCCTAAAACAAAAAGAAGTTGACCGCTAGGGGTCGAGGGGAAACAGTCCGGAAGAATTCAAGTAAAAAAAGTTATATCATGCCACGAACCCGATCATACCTTAGTTTGAAGCGCTCGGTCAGGAGGCGGGAGGCGGGAGGCGGGAGGTGAGGGAGGGGGAAAAGGGTAAAGGGTAAAGGGTAAAGGTGAAAAGAGTAAGAAAGCTCTTTACCCTTTTCCCCGGGCCCTTTGCCCCGAAAAATTTCCCCATCTTCCCCACCCCCCCCTCTTTCCCCCCCCCCCCCCCTCCCCCCCCCCCCCCCCCCCCCCCCCCCCCCCCCCCCCCCCCCCCCCCCTCCCCCTCATCTTCCCCTCCCCCTCACCTCCCTTACCCCCCCACCTCCCGACACCCCACTCCGGCCACGAGCGGGTCAAGAATTGTTATAAATCCCTAAAATTCTTGAGGGGTTGGTTATTCCTATGGGAAAATTAAAGGTGATTTGTCTGAAATGTCTATAGGAATTACGCGATTATGGCTCTTCAATTGGGTGATGTCGTTCCGGATTTCACGCAAGACTCTAGCGAGGGAACGATTTCTTTTCACGAGTGGGCGGGAGATAGCTGGGTCGTCCTTTTTTCCCATCCCGCCGATTACACGCCCGTTTGCACCACGGAACTGGGTACGGTCGCCAAGCTGAAGCCGGAATTCGAGAAGCGGAACGTGAAAGTGATCGCGTTGAGCGTGGATGACGCGGAATCCCATCGGGGTTGGATCGGCGACATTAACGAGACGCAAAACACGAGCGTGAACTACCCGATTCTCGCGGACGGCGATCGCAAGGTCTCGGATCTCTACGGGATGATCCACCCCAATTCGCTCAATAACTTAACGGTTCGATCGGTGTTTATCATCGACCCCAACAAGAAATTACGGTTAACGATCACCTATCCCGCCAGTACCGGACGCAATTTCGACGAGATTCTCCGGGTGATCGACTCGCTCCAGTTAACCGATCACTACCAAGTGGCCACTCCGGCGAACTGGAAAGAGGGCGAGGATTGCGTGGTGGTTCCCTCCATCCCCACCGAGGAAGCGCGGCAGAAATTCCCCAAAGGGGTGCGGGAAATCAAACCCTATCTCCGGATGACCCCGCAACCGGATAAGTAATCCCGATTTTCTCAAAACACGAGATCTTCGTAACGGGTAAAGGGGAAAGGTGGACGGGATTTGCCTTTCCCCCATCCGTATCCCCGCTACAACTCTAGAAATTCGCGGTAAATTCTTTACCCCCCTAGGCAGATGCCGAAAGTGTTGACAGAATAGAAATAGCCAGCCCGATTAGGAGACTGCCCGCGATGACGGGAAATATAATCAAAGGAGCGATCGCCCTGGGAGGACTCGCGGTGGTGATGGGAGCCACGAATCCGGGGCAGGCCACCTATACGGAATACGCGTCGGAGCATCTGCTCGATAAAGCGGGAAAGGTGGCTTGCGAGAGAGTGAGCCTGTGCGATGCCACGAAGGATATGCCGGTCATCGCTAAGAATATGCTCAAAAATCAGATCTTGAAGCCGGCGATCGAGGCTTCCACGCGACAACAGAATCTGGGGGTTTTCAGCCTCTACACCACCGAAGTCCCCGGCGTGGCGACGATTAAAACCCTCGGCGTGTTCGGGAATTTCTTCACTTTTTCCGAGAGTTAGATCGCCCGCGCGAAATTCGTGTCAGAATGTAAGGCGTGTGGATTGTAGACTCGCCAACGACCCCGATTTTAGTCCCCTGTGCCATCGCTCTCGGTAATTTTGACGGCATACACTCGGGACATCAGACGGTTTTAGCCCCGATTTTGAACGCCCGCCGAGAGTGCGACGCTTATCCGACCGTGGTGACTTTTACCCCTCACCCGCGGGAGTTTTTCACTGGCGAGAAACGGGCTTTATTAACCCCTGTCGCGGAAAAAATCGAGATTTTAGAGAAATTAGGCATCGAGCAATTAGTTCTCCTGCCGTTTACGGCGGAAATGGCCGCGCTGAGTCCGGCGGAATTCGTCGATCGAATTATCGTCGAGAAATTACAGGCGAAATCGATTAGCGTGGGCGAGGATTTTCATTTCGGCCATCGTCGCGCGGGGAGCGCGACGGATCTGGCCACTTTATCGGAGCGTTTCGGGATACGAACGCGGATCGTTCCTTTGAAAAATTGTCGGGATTGTTCGATCGATCCCTCGGCACGGGTGAGTAGTTCCCTGATCCGTCAGGCGCTGGCCGGGGGGGACGTGGAGCGGGCGCGGCAGATGCTCGGTCGTCCGTACCGGTTGATCGGGCGCGTGGTGCGGGGACAACAGTTAGGGCGAACGCTGGGCTTTCCGACGGCGAATTTGGAACTGCCGGGGGATAAATTATTACCGCGCTTCGGGGTGTATAGCGCGCGGGTGTCGATCGATTCCGAGGAACCGATCGCGGCGGTGATGAATATCGGTTGTCGTCCCACGGTGGACGGTTCGGGGGTAACGGTGGAGGTGCATCTGCTGGACTGGTCGGGGGAATTAGTCGATCGAACCCTGAGTATCAGCCTCGTCAGTTTCCTGCGCCCGGAACAGAAATTTAATTCTCTCGACGAGTTAAAAAATCAGATCGCGCGGGACTGTCTTCGAGCGCGGGAATCTTTGGCGATCGATCGGGGAAACGGGATCTTCGAGTGACCGGAAACCATCGGGTTACAAGCCTCCCTTTTTAAAGGGAAAAGTTTTCGCCGGGAGTCCAAGATCCCGGACAAAACCCGCCTCCTGCCTCCTGCCTCCTCTGACGAGCCAGGGATAGATCGCGGGAGGTCTGCCGATTTTCCCGGTATGATCGAGGGTAATTTTCCCGATTAATCCGACAATTCCCGATGACACTTCAGAAAAAGATTCTTTTAGGAATGCTGGCTTTCGTTCCGGCGGCGATCGGCGCGGAATGGCTCCATTTACCCCCCGTGGCGGTTTTCGTCCTCGCCGCGCTGGGGATCGTGCCTCTCGCGGCCTCGATCGCCGAAACGACGGAGGAAATCGCCGTGGTGATCGGCCCGGTTTTCGGGGGATTACTCAACGCCACTTTCGGCAATTTAACGGAAATGGTGGTCGCTTTCGTGGCCTTGAAAGCGGGTTTAGTGGAGGTGGTTAAAGCGAGTATCCTCGGCGCGATTATCGCTAACTTACTATTGGGTTTAGGATTGGCGGTACTCTTGGGGGGATTACGCCACGGGGAACAGAATTTCCAGCCGAAAACCGCCCGTCTCAACGCCTCCGCTTTACTGTTAGCTTTGTTGGTGCTATTAACGCCTAGCGCGATCCATTCTACTTCGACGGGATTAACCGATCCCGTGATCGAGAAATTTTCCTATGTCGCCTCGATTTTGCTGTTAGTTTTCTACGGATTCAATCTCTTTTTCTCCTTTCGATCGACCGATTCTCTAGAGATGGTAGAGGCATTAGAAACCGAGGAAACCATCAAAGAAGTCGAAAAACACGGATCGAAAAATGTCTGGAAACAAGTAATCGCCCTGTTAGGATTCACGGTTATTTTAGTCGTGATATCCGAGATCTTGGTGGGCAGTTTAGAAGAGACGGTGAAAGTTTTGGGACTGACCGAACTGTTTACCGGGATTATCCTCCTGCCGCTTTTCGGGGGAGTTGTCGAGTATATTTCCTGCGTTTCCGCGGCGGTAAAAAATCAGATGGAACTGGCGGTTTCCGTGGCGATCGGCTCGACCTTACAGGTGGTTTTATTGGTGACTCCCGTTCTCGTTCTGGCGAGTTTACTATTCGAGACCCCGTTAACTTTAGAGTTTAATATTTTCGGGATGTTCGCCGCGACCGCGACGGTTTTAGTCACGAATTCGATTAGCTCGGACGGTCAATCGAATTGGTTGGAGGGATTATTATTATTAATCCTGTACGCGGTTTTAGGGGTGGCTTTCTATCTACATCCCTAGGAGGTAAGAGAAAAGGGGAAAGGGGAAGGAATGAAAAGTAGTATTTTTCCTTTTTCCCAAAAAACTCCCCCATCTCACCCTTTTCCCGAAACACTCCCTCTACCTTACTTGATAGCGATTTTTTCCTCCGTTAATTCATTTTCAAAACGAGGCGATATTTCGGTTGTCCCGATCGCATTTTTTCCATCGCCTCGTTCACCTGTTCGATCGGGTAGGTTTCCGTGATCGGTTCGATACCGTGACGGGCGGCGAATTCGACCATTTTGGCGATCGTGGCGGGGCTTCCGGACGGACTGCCGGAAATGCTTCTCTGTCCCGCTATCAGGGGGAAAACATGGCTAGAAATCGGATCGGGAGCGACTCCGACGATGTTTAGGCGACCTTTGGGACGTAGGGTGGAGATATAGCTACCCCAGTCGAGATTCGCGGAGACGGTGGAGAGAATTAGGTCGAAATAGTTGGCGACCGATTGTAAGGCGGCAGGATCTTTGGAGTTGATAAAACGCGTCGCGCCTAACGCTCTGGCTTCCGCTTCCTTGTCGGGGTTGGTGGAGAAGGCCGTCACCTCGCATCCCCAAGCGTTGAGAAAGCGTAGGGCGAGATGTCCGAGGCCGCCGATGCCGATCACCCCGACGCGGGAGGTGGGGGAAATATTAAACTGAACGAGCGGGTTAAACACGGTATTCCCCGCGCAGAATAGGGGGCCGGCTTTGGCGGGATCGAGGCCGTCGGCTAGGGGAATCACCCAGTCGCGATGGGCGCGCACCCGTTCGGCAAAACCGCCGTAACGACCGACGACCGTGCTTTCTACGGTCGCGCAGAGGTTCTGATCGCCGGAAAGACACCACTCGCACACCGTACAGGAACCGGAATACCAACCGAGGCCGACCCGTTGACCGATCGAGAATTCCGGGACTTTATCCCCTTTCGCGGCGATCGTGCCGACCACTTCATGCCCTGGAACGAAGGGATAGGTGGTCATTCCCCACTCGTTATCCAACATACTCAGATCGCTATGACAGAGGCCGCAGTATTCGACCCGGATCTCGACTGCTTCCGCTCCCAAGATCCCCGGATCGTACTCGAAGGGTTCTAGTTTTCCCCCCGGTTCTTTGGCGGCATAGGCTCGAATCATGATTCCTCCGGTGTAGTCTCGTTTAAGCTCATTGTAGCGTTATCGATCGAGGGTTTTCGTCCCGAACGCGAAACTGTTGAAAGGTTTCGGGGATTCGATCGGGAAAATTTTCTCTGCCGACCGCGAGAGACTACCTCCATTTTCACGAGGGAGTATCCGGCGATTCTCGCGATACAAATCTACAAGATCCAGCGACTTTTAAAAAATGGATATTGCTTGACAAACTCATCTTTTTTAGAATAAGCTATCTATAGGAAAACTAGCGATTAATTCGATATAAATTTTCAGAAATCAATATACACAATATACATGATGCGATCGATCCTAAATTTCCCTTCTTTCAGGAGCGTTCCTAGTAGATTACTACGCTCTTTTTTTCTCGGTTCGTTTCTGCTCGTTCCGTTTGCCCTGCCCGCTCGATCGCAAATTCCCCCGCAAGAAAAAGACAATTATCAACTCCCCGCGAACCATCGAGCGCCGGGTTGTTCGCTCGCGGACGGAATTCACGCGGATAGTGAGTTTAAAATCGATTGTTCTCCCGTACCCTACGCGTCGAAACCGGGGAATACCGCTCCTTCCGGACAAGCTTACTACGATATAGTAATTTCCGTGAACACGTTCAACTCGAAAGGAAAGTATTGGGATGGAGTTTTACTCGACGCTTACGATTCTCGAACCGGGTTGAGTTCTCGCGCTCCCGATATCGCCGTCTGCGTTCAAGTGGATAATGGTTCCACGCGTTGCACTCCTGGAAGCGAGAAAAATCTTCCCTACTGCGCGAATGATTATTCCTGTGTTTTTGAAAATGTTCTCCTTCCCCGGACGGGAACTGTCAAAATAAAGATCGTTGATGTCGATAAAAAATTTAACGATTCGATCGGCGAAGCTACCTGTCAATTAGGAGCGAACGGGATCTATTTAAAAAAATCTTCCTCGTTATGGAATCGAATTTTTAACGCTAATGCCAAGGATATAAAATTATCGAATCCTTGTGTAGCGGGGCAGGCATGGGTCGCGGTCACTCGGCAAACCGGTTTGATCCCTGAAGATTTACTCGGATTCGACCCGCGAGAGTTAAACCAAAGTTGTACGGCTTTACTGCAAAGTTACGGAAATTTTATCAATCTGACTTCTCTCTCGCGGTTGGGACAAGAAGGACTTGTTTCGCCTAGGGTTACGCCTCCGTATACGCAATTAAAGACATTAATTAAATTATTACTACCGAGAATTGAAGAATTAGAAAATATGGGAGTTGCCTTTCATTCCGATAATAGCTGGATGATGAAAACATCGCCTCAAACATGGGATTACGATCGCTGGGTAGACTATTTCGCACGAGCCGTATTGATTCGAGATACGATGCAACAACAAATGCGAAAAATGAATACTTCCTTTAGCCAAGTTTGTGTGGATTCGGCTAACAATCCTCATTCGTTCGATTCCCTCGATCGATTGCTCGGAGTTACTAAATGAAAATTCTGATTTTTCACCGCTCAAGAGTGTAAAAAAAATTTGACAGTCAACTATCTAGATAAATCGAAAGATCGGTAATACCTGTTCTAATTCTATCGTGAACACGCGGTTAAAAGTGGGACGGGAAACGGCGAGATACAGGTCTCGATCGCTCCCCATCTCATCGAGAATTTTCGGAACGCTATCACTTACCGTTAGGAAGGTTTCGGAACTTTGGCGAGTTGTTGTTGAAGTTCGGGGTTGTAGATCTGGAGGTAGTTCCAGTAATTGCCGAAAACCGATTCCACGTAACCCTTCGTTTCGTCGTAGGGAATATTCTCGACGAACTCATCGGGATCGCTGAAACTGAAACGTTCTTTCCAGCGCGATACCGCGCCCGGCCCCGCGTTGTAACTGGCGACCGCGAAAAGGGAATTCCCCCCGTATTTATCGTGGGTGTAATCGAGATACCACGTTCCCATCATGATGTTATCTTCGGGATCGGTGAGGGAATAACTTTTCGTTCCCGTGTTACCGGCGATGTATTTGCCGGTGTCGGGCATGATCTGCATTAACCCGACCGCGCCGACGGGAGAGCGGATTTCTTTTTCAAAACGCGATTCCTGACGGATTAGGGAGGTAACGAGGAGAGGATTTAAGCGGCGTTCTTTCGACCATTGCAGGATCGTTTCGTAGTAGGGGAAGGGAAATAGCGCGTGCCAATATTTATCGCTATCCCGTAACGCTTTCCATTGTTGTTGTTCTTCCGGGGTGTCGCGTTCGCGTAGGCGCCAGATCAGGTTAATCCCCTCTAAATTCTGATTGAGCGCGAGTTTATATAAACCGAGGTTGAATTGTTCTTCTATCGTGAGATTCCAGGGATCGGCGATCTCGGCTTGAAAGAGATTCCACGCGTCGGTATCTTCGCCGAGACGGTAGAGTTCTTTAAACGCTTCCGATCCCGCGGGGGGCGCGATACGGGTGTCGGGTTTGACGGTGGTGGGATTGTGGGAACGCACGTCGGTGAAGTCGCCCACGTCCCAACCGAGGGCTACGGCCGATCGCCACGCGTAATAGGAATGGGGAAAACGGGCGATCGTGTACAGGAACGCGTCGTTGGCTTCTTTCTGTTTGCCCATTTTTTGCGCCCATTTGCCGATCCAGAAGGAGGCTTTCGGGGCTTCGGGACTGTCGGGATTGTTGGTGGCGATCGGTCGCGCCCATTCCCAAGCTTTAACGGTGTTGCCCGCTTTCATGGCTTTTCGGGCCATATCCCAGCGATATTCGGCGGCTTCGTCGGATTTCGGGTATTTGGTCAGCAAGGTTTGCCAGGCTTGGTTAGCGGCGGCGGGATTGGTTTTTTCGAGAAGTTGGGCTTTTTGCTGTAACGCCCGCGGCGCGACATCGGGGAATTGTTGGACGGCCCGATCGAGATAACCGATCGCGTCTCCTCCCGTGGACAGTCGCGCGAGACGAAGTAAGCCTAATCCCGTTTCTTCCGCCTTGGGATAGGTTTTAATCAGTTTCTGATAGGCGGCCCGAGCTTCCGCGGTTTTCTTCTGGATCTGTAACGATCGAGCGTACCGATAGGCTTGTTCCGGGCTGGGGGTGGCTTTCGCGTAGGCTTTATAGGCTTTCTCGTAGAGTCCCGATTGCCAGTAACCCGCGCCGATACTCGCCCAATCCGCCGGGGTTAATTGATCCGCGTAGTCTTTGACGAGGCGATCGCGCGCTTGATTGAGTGTCGGATCGAAAGGATTGGCTTTCGCCAGTTGTAGCCAGAGGGGGAACTGATCCGGGTTTTCCTTCAAACGCTCGCGGATCAGGGCGAGCGTTTTCGGGTGACGGGGATAGTCGGTGAGTAGTTTGTCGTAATAGCTCGGATCGGATTTGCCGAGAGCGTACAACGCGTCGGCGACAACGGGAGAGGTGGGATAGGTTGCGATTAATTCTTTCCAGACTTTTTGCGCGGACTCGTTATCGTTGGTGAGTTCGTAGGCGCGTCCGCGTTTAAGGAGGATCTGGGGCGCGAGTAGGGGATATTGTTTCTCTAATCCTTCTAATTGGCGTAAAGCGGGGCCGCCCTCGTATTTTCTCAAGAGATCGGCGGCGAGGAGATAACGGGCGCGGCTTCGATCGAGCGAGGGGGCGTTCTCGTCGGCGATGGTTTTTAACTTGACATCCCGCTCGTTTTGTGATAAAGATTCGACTCCCACCACTTGGGAAGGTTGATTCGGATCTTCCTGTAGGGGAGCGGCGGAAGTGAGGGAAAGGGGAGTATTGCGATCGATCCAATCGATAAACCGAGGATTCAACAGCAGAACGCCGGAAATCGCGGCGAGAGCGACCCCCGAACCGAGGCCGAGCGCGAGGGTGGTTTTGCCAGTGAGTTTGTTGGGCATTGCGAGAGTCTAGTAGTCAGGAGCGATCGATATTTATTATCAACGATCGAGGCCGGGTTCTGTATTGTTTCCCGGTTCGAGGGGCGATCGGTGTAAACGTTGATTCACGCTATCCGAACCATCTCGTGATACGCTAAACAAGACTTGAACGTTTCTATATATACCGAATATACCGATTATGAAACAACGTGGCGTGACCGTTTGGCTCACCGGATTGAGTGGCGCGGGCAAAACTACCATCACCAAAGCGCTGGAAGAAAAATTACTGAAGGAAGGCTACGATATCGAAGTCCTCGACGGGGACGTGGTACGGACAAACCTTACTAAAGGATTAGGATTTAGTAAAGCCGATCGCGATGAAAATATCCGTCGTATCGGTTTCGTGGCTAATTTACTCACCCGTCACGGGGTGATCGTGTTAGTTTCGGCGATCTCTCCCTATCGCGACATCCGCGACGAGGTTAGAGGGAAAATCGGCGATTTCGTCGAGATCTTCGTCAACGCTCCCCTGGACGTGTGCGAGGGACGGGACGTGAAAGGATTGTATAAAAAAGCGAGAGCCGGCGAGATCAAGTCCTTCACGGGGATCGATGACCCCTACGAGGCTCCTTTGAACCCGGAAGTGGAATGCCGGACGGATCTGGAAACTTTAGAGGAAAGTGTGGCCAAAGTTTGGCGTAAGTTAGAAGATTTGGGCTATATCGGATTAGAAGTAGCGGTCTAGAGATTTTCCAGCCCGAGCGAGGGGATTCGCTTTATCCTCCCCTCGCGTTGAATTTTTTACCCCAGAATCAGTAGTTGCCGTTCCCGGAGCGATCGAACTCCCGGCAATCCTAACTCGATCGAGCGATCGATTTCCCCTACCGTGGATTTCCCGTCACAGGCTTGCAAAAAGGCGAATTCCGTGGGCGTTAGCGTCACCGGACGGTAATCGAGATCGAGAACGCTCTCGCTCGGCCAGCCGAAAAGACAGGGATGCACCGTCGGGACGGCTTTTAGTAACTCGCTATCCTTCGACCAATCCGTGATAACAATCGGCGGTTTCGCGAGAAAAAATTCAAAATGGGTGATTTCCGGGTCGAGGCTCTCGATCAAGCGGTAAAGCTCCCGTTCTCCTAGTTGTTCCACCCGCTCCATTAACTCCGGGGATCTGCCTAACAATCGTTCCACTTCCCAGTAAGCGGGGTTGGAAAAGCCGAGAAAAGCCAATCCGGACGCGTCGATCAGTTCAAACAGACTATCGATGTCGTAATCTACCTCGCGCGGGTGAACGTACATATCGGCGAAAGATTCATCCCGGTGATTTTCGATCGCCCAACGTTCTTTTTCCCGTTTCAGGAGACGATTATCCTCGGGAAGACTCGCGAAAATCCGGCGACCGACCGCGACACCATCTTGATAATCGCCGCGTCGATTTCCCTGTAACAGAGCGATCGCCCTCTGCATGAGGTGAATTTCCCAGCGTCCCCAACGCGCGTAGACGAAAATGTGGAACAGTCCGCCGGGAGCCAGTTTTCGGGCGAGGGATTGAATTCCTCTCACCGGATCGGCGAGGTGATGCAGTACGCCGACGCAATTGATCAGATCGAACTCTCCCGGTAACGCGGCCGCTTCCTCGATGGGGAGATGGTAGAACTCGATCGATCCCCGATGGGCGCGGGCGACACCCGAGCGTTGACAGCGTTCTTCGGCGATCTCTAGCGCTTTCTCGCTGAGATCGATACCGACGATATTCGCGTCGGGATTGAGGGCGATTAAATACTCGGTTCCCGCGCCCGTCCCGCATCCCGCGTCGAGAATCCGGATGTTCGATCGCTCCGGGCGGCGATGATAGCAGAAGTTATAGGCCGCCGTCCAATTCCAGCGCCAGTTATAGCCGGGCGGCGGTTCGTCGAGAAGGGGTTCGGGGGGAAAGGGATAGGTATTATAAAGATTTTGAACGGCGGAGCGGGTAGAAGCGTCGTCGAGCATGACGGGTGGGGGAATACGATTACACTCGATCGATTTTCCCACGGAAGAGAGACGGGCGATCGTCGCTGTTCGCGGATTTCCTCTAGCGTCGATCGGCCGTGAAAATCGGTTGTTCTAGCTTCCAACCGAAGATTTGTGCCACGCGCGCGGGCAGGGAGATGGGATTAAACGGTTTTTCCAGCGCGGCCACCACGCCGATCGATTCTAGATGACGGCGGGAAAACCAACTCGCGTAGGCGGCGATCAGGAGGATGGGGATCGAACCGGTCGCGGGGTCGTTTTTCAGGGAACGGATAAACGATAAACTCTCCACGCGATCGATCGCCAGATCGAGAACGATCGCGTCGGGTTTTCTCTCGCGTAACACGTCCAGTCCCTCCTCGATCGTGGCCACGGCGATCACGTTCCAACCGCCGAGATAATAAAAACAAGTAGAGAGGATTTCCCGGACGCTATCCTCTCGATCGATCAGTAGAATGAATTTCCTGGACATAGTGAGAGCGTTTCCCCTAGAAAGCACGAATACGAGCGAGTTCCCGCCACTTTACCAAGAAAAAATAATAAACTTATAAGAATTCCGGGTGAATTAAAAAACGATTCGATCGGGGCGAAAATATCGACGATCCAACGATTCATCTACCGATCGAGGGATTTCAGGGCGAGAGAGCGAAAATTCCCACGGTCTCTCGCCGTCCGGGATAGAATCGAGATCGTCGCTCCCCGGTGCAAAATCCCTAGACCTCGAAGCGCGATTCTGTCAAAAAAAGAAATTTTTAAAGATAAATAGGCGTTTTAAAAGTCTTTTAGGTATAATGTTCTTTATTATTTCTCCTGGCTCCTGAATTCTGGCTCCTGACTCCCTACCCACACGACAATTTTTGAATTCCGCGAGAGGTCTCATGCTCGATCGCCCGATCGTCACCTTACTAACCGATTTCGGCCTACAGGACGGCTACGCGGGAGTGATGAAAGGTGTCATCGCCTCGATCGCCCCCCACGCGCGAGCGATCGATATCACCCACCAGATCCCCCCCCAAAACCTCATCGCGGCGAGATTTTGTCTGATGAGTTCCTACGCCTATTTCCCCCGCGGCACGATCCATCTGGCCGTGGTCGATCCGGGGGTGGGAAGTCAACAGCGCGGGGTAGCGATCCGTTTCGCCGAGGGCTATCTCGTCGGGCCGGATAACGGACTTTTTAGCGGGGTTTTAAGCCTATCCGAAGCGATTTCCGCGGTCTCTCTCACCAATCCCGAATACTGGCGCGTTCCCTCTCCGAGTTCCACCTTTCACGGTCGCGATATTTTCGCCCCGATCGCCGGGCATCTGGCCGATGGCGTACCTTTAGAAGTGTTGGGAGACTCGATCGATCCCGATAGTTTAGTCCGTCTACCCATCGAACCCCTAGAGATTCACGGCGATCGCGTCCTCGGTTCGATTCAATACATCGATATTTTCGGCAACCTGATCACCGACATCCCCTCGGTAGTGGTAACGGGAAAAAATTGGTCGATCGAGTTCCCGGAACGAACGATTCCCGCTCGATCGACCTATAGCGATGTTCCCGAGGGGGCGATCGTTCCCCTCATCGGTAGTCACGGTTATCTAGAGATCTCCGTGAACCGGGGAAACGCGCGGGAAGCCTTACAACTCGATTGGGGCGATCGGATCGCGGTGAAATTAGAGTAGGAAGATGGGGGGATGGGGAGATGAGAGAGAAGAGGAATATTAATTTCCTGCCTCCTGCCTCCTGCCTCCTGCCCCCTGCCTCCTGCCCTCTACAACAGCCCCACGAAATGAAGCGGCCCGTGACCGGTGATTAACTCGATAATCAGGGCGATAAAGCCGATCATCGCCAATCGACCGTTCCAAACTTCCGCGGCGGAGGTCATACCCCATTCCCAGCGCTCTTGGGGATACATTTTCATATTTTCCGCGGGACGGGCGATCGAATCGAAAGTGGTCGGTTTCTCGTCGAGCGATTTCACGACCAGATCGGAAAGGGATTCGATAAATACCGGGTGCGTGTTGAGCGCGGGAACCCGGCGGAAATGTTCGATTCCCGCTTCTTCCGCGATCTCCCGGTACTCGATATCGATTTCCTGTAACGTTTCGATGTGTTCCGAGACGAAGCTAATCGGCACGACTAATAAATCTTTGACTCCCTGTTCCCCTAACTCTTTTAACGCGTCTTCGGTGTAGGGTTTCAGCCATTCCACCGGGCCGACGCGGCTTTGATAGGCGAGGGTGTACTCGTTGGGGCGATTTAGGGTATTCATAATCGCTTTCGTACATTCCTCGATCTCCCGCTGGTAGGGATCGCCGGCTTCCTCGACATAGCTTTGCGGGACACCGTGGGCGCTAAAGAAAATGTGAACTCGATCGGGATCGGAAGAGCGGTCTAGTTCGGTGGAGATCAGATCGGCCATCGCCCGGAGATAGGCGGGATGATCGTACCAGGAGGGAATCAGGGTGTATTCCGTCAGCCGTAGGTAGGGATCGTCCTTCCACATTTCCTCTAAAACCCGGAAACTCGATCCGCTGGTGCTGATGGAAAATTGCGGGTAGAGAGGGAGGATGACCAATTGTTTAATATGGTCGCGCTTGATCCGCTCGATCGCTTCCTCGGTGAAAGGGTGCCAGTAACGCATCCCGATATACACGCTCACCTCTCGTCCCATCTCGATCAGTCGTTCCTGGAGGGCTGACGCTTGAGCTTCCGTGATCTTGAGCAGGGGCGAGCCACCCCCGATCTGCCGGTAATTTTCCCGCGATTTGCCCGCGCGGAGGGTGGAGATCAGCCACGCGAGCGGTTTCTGCAATCCTTTGATCGGTAAGCGGATGATTTCGGGATCGGAAAACAGGTTAAATAGAAAGGGACGTACATCCTCTAACCGTTCCGGCCCGCCCAAATTTAATAATAAAACCCCGACACGACCCATAGTGTTAACCAATAATTGTTAAATTTTCAGATTCTTTACCAAGTTTAACAATAGATCGTTAAAACGTTAAAAGAAATTACAGAGTACCGGATGCTAACACGGGAGGTTCCCCCTTGGCTACTATTTTACGCGCGTTGAGCTATCAACACCAATGGCTTTACGATGGAATTTCCCGTCTGGCCGCGCTCGCGGTCGGTGGCGAGGGCAGATTCCGTCAACTCGCGCTGAGTGGGTTGGCGATCGAGAAAAATACCCGAATTCTCGACCTCTGTTGTGGCGCGGGTCAGACCACTCGCTATCTGGCGGATCGATCGGATCATTGCACCGGTTTGGACGTTTCCCCCGTGGCTTTAGAGCGCGCGAGAAAAGCGGTGCCGGGGGCGACTTACGTGGAGGGACTCGCCGAAAAAACGCCCTTCGCGGACGGTGAATTCGATCTCGTCCACACCAGCGCCGCGCTTCACGAGATGGAACCGCGACAGTTACGGGAAATTCTTGAAGAAGTGTATCGAATTCTGAGACCCGGGGGAATTTTCGCCCTCGTCGATTTTCACGCGCCGACGAACCCGCTTTTCTGGCCGTCCTTGGCGTTATTCTTGGGTTTGTTCGAGACGCGTACCGCCTGGCAGTTTATCGATACCGATCTGGCGAGCTTATTACAAGAGGTCGGTTTTCGGGAGTGTAAGCGGGAACTCCACGCGGGGGGCAGTTTACAGGTGATTCAAGCGACGAAGTAGGAGAGTGTCTATTTATCGCGTTTTTTCCGTCGCTCGCTCCGTTATTCAGGTTGTATCCCGCTTCGATCGCCGATGTTTCTCACCGATGCCGGGAAACGGGTGGAAAATCGATCGTGAGTCCCACCGAGTTCAACACCGAGACGAGAGTTTCTAGGGTCGGATAGCCTTTATCGGTCGAAAGAGCATCGAAAGGTGCTTCGGAGACATCGGCTTTACCGGTCTTCTCTCGATCGAGATTAGTCGCGTCCACGAGATTCTGTAGGGCCAGCAGAAACGCCTCCCGATTCCCGTCCCGAAGCGTTTCATCCCATGCCGCTTTCAGATATCGCGAGGCGTAGTCAGCGTCCGCTAGTCTCGCGAGCAGGTCTTCTCGATAGTTTTTGGTCGGCATAAGTTCAGCTATCTCCCCGTTCATTCTGATAGGCCAGCCACAATCCCCGGGCTATTTCGATATCTTTATTCTGGCTTTTCTTCGTTCCCCCGGCCAGAAGGATCACGATCCGATTTCCCGCGATCCCGTAATAAATTCGATACCCCGGCCCGAAAAAAAAGCGTAACTCGTAGACTCCTTCGCCAACACTCCGATGATCGCCGAAATTACCTAGACTCACCCGATCGAGGCGAACATCGATTCTCGATCGGGTAGTGGCATCAAGCCGATCGAACCATTCATCGAACGGACACGCGCCGGTCTCGGTGACATACTTTTGGATCTCCCATCTAGGTTGGTTCATACCGAGTTCCTCCGTCCCATTCTGTCACGGGTACGAGATGGTTTCAAGAGGGAGGGCTACCTTTGGCGATCGAGCGGTAATCTCGATCGCCCGGAAACTCGATCGCTCCCGTCCGGGCCGATTCCCGAATATACTGGGGAATGGTCTTTTCCATCAGGACAGAACGGGATTCGAGGTTTCTTACCGAAAAAATGTCTCGAAAGATAGATGTAGTTGGAAAAAATAGCGATTCCGACTCCCTTTCTCCCTTCTAATTCCTCCTGCCGACCGCCGACCGTCTCCCGCCCCTCCAATTACCGATGACTAGAGCGAAAATTCTCCAACCCGATTTAATTTTAGGAAAGACGATCCTCGGATTAACGCCCGATATCTTGAATAAATACCGGATCGGGGGACTGGTTCTCGACGTGGACGAAACCCTCGTTCCCTTTAAAGAAAAGACGGTTTCCGAGGAATTGCGGCAGTGGGTGGAGCGATTTCGCCCGGATTTTCCCATCTGGCTCGTCAGTAACAATATCAGCGAGAATCGCATCGGCACGATCGCCCGCTCCCTCGATCTGCCCTATCTCTTCGCCGCCGGGAAACCCTCGCGGCGGAAACTGCGTCAGGCGATCCGCGAGATGGATCTGCCCGTTTCCCGCGTGGCGATGGTCGGCGATCGCCTGTTCACCGATGTCCTCGCCGGAAATCGTCTGGGAATGTTCACCATTCTCGTCGAACCGATGGTCGATTCCCTCGCCGCGGTTCGATCGCACCCGGTTCGCGACCTGGAGGTTTGGATATCACAGATTCTCGGCGTTTCTCTGAGCGCGCAACATCATTTAACAAATCCGGACAAATCCTCACAAAAGTAAATCTAAAGAAATACTTAAGGATAGGGCTGTTCTCGAAAAAACGCGGGATTCTATATACAGATTCAAATGAGGTCAGCCGAGATAAAGACCTTAAGCATAAAAATCCATTACTCTTTCAATGCCGGTCGAAGCGGGGATACGCGGGAGACCGGCATTATTATTGGCGGGAAAATTTCTGAAATCGTGAAAGACCTCGTATACTGAAGGATCGGGAACGCCCGATCGAGAAAGCAGTCAGGAGAAAGCATTGACAGACAAGTTACTGGGAAGCGATATAAGATACCGCTGTATCGTGACCATTTCCAGATTTTTCGATTTTTTGCGTTTTTAAAGCGATTTTTTTCAGAATTCTGATGAATCAAACCATAGTAGTCAAGATCGGAACTTCCAGCCTGACCGATCCGGAAACCGGACACCTCGCGCTCTCGACGATCGCCGCGTTGGTCGAGGTATTGACCCGACTGCGCGCGCTGGGAAATCGGGTGGTATTGGTTTCCTCCGGCGCGGTAGGGGTCGGTTGTCGTCGTCTGGGAATGAACGAGCGCCCCAAGAAAATCGCCCTCAAACAGGCGATCGCCGCGGTCGGTCAGGGTCGCTTGATTCGCGTCTACGATGACCTATTCAGTAGTCTCGGTCAGCCGATCGCCCAAATTCTGCTGACCCGTCCGGAATTGATGGAACGGAACTGTTACGTGAACGCCTACAACACCTTTCAGGCGCTGTTTGAACTGGGAACGATCCCGATCGTCAACGAGAACGATACGGTGGCGATCGACGAACTGAAATTCGGCGATAACGATACCCTATCCGCGCTCGTGGCCAGTTTGATCGAGGCGGACTGGTTATTTATCCTCACCGATGTCGATCGCCTCTACAACGCCGATCCCCGGCTAGTTCCCGACGCGCGCGCGATCGCCGTGGTCAGCCCGACGGAACTGGCGGAACTCTCGATCGACGCGGGAAGCAGTGGCAGTCAGTGGGGAACCGGGGGGATGGCGACGAAACTGGCCGCGGCCCGCATCGCCACCAGCGCCGGGGTACAGATGGCGATCGCCCGAGGGCGAGATCCGGGTAATATCCTGAAAATTCTGAACGGGGAGGCGATCGGCACGCGGTTCGAGCCGCAAACGCGGAGCGAGAACGCCCGCAAACGCTGGATCGCCTACGGACTCGCGCCCATGGGGACGATCCACGTCGATAGCGGGGCGGCGCGGGCGATCTGTCAGGGGGGGAAATCCCTACTCGCGGCCGGAATCACGCGGGTAGAGGGAGATTTTAGCGCGTCGGATTCGGTGCGACTGCTCGATACGAACGGGCGGGAGATCGCGAGGGGAATCGTCAATTATAGTAGCGGCGAGATCGATCGGGTTAAAGGACATCATTCCGATCGCATCGCCGATTTACTGGGCTATATGGACGCGGAAACGATCATACACAGAGATAATCTAGTTGTCCTCGTTCCATCAAATTAACTTATGTAACGAGCGGGTTCGGAAAAATCGGTCGCTATTCTGTAATCTTGGTTAAAGATAAACCGTACATCGATCGGGTTAATCATCAGTATGCAAGAGGCTAACAACAGGAAAGACAGTCCGATCTTTCTTTACGAGGTGGTTTTTCCTAACCCTGGCGGGTCGTTCACCCGACGTTTCTCCCGCGTGATCCTGCGAGTACCGAGAAACCGTATGGGCGCGGAAACCAAACGAATTCTCCGCGAGGGCGGTACGATTCTCGCGATCAAGCCTTTATCGATCGATGGTGGTGTACCGGAAACCGTTCCCGATGTCCTGCCCTGGTGGGTGGAGATCGGGACCGAAGAACCGAGATGTTTATATTATTTCGGACCCTTCGATAGTTACGAGGAAGCGCTCTCCAATCAAGCCGGTTATATCGAGGATCTAGAATCCGAATCGGCGATCGGGATCGTGACGGCTATCAAACAATGTCAACCGGAGATTTTAACGATAGAAGATTTTTAAAAAACGTGATGGATGATACGGATTTTTAGAGCGATTTGAGAGTGGCCTGCTCGCGCTTGATCGTTCCCTTTCCGGCACAGAACTTACAGGGGATCGTCGCTTTCAGGGTTTCGGAGGCGATCGACCCCTGACCGTGGCAGTGCTGACAGCGAATCGGTTCTTCCCGCCAGAAGTTAGCTAGAAAGACCTCATCGGTAATATAGGTAAAGTCCTCGTACATGGAGATATCCTCTCGGTAAAAATCGGGAAATGCTCCGCGATCCGATCTCGCCCGCTCGCGATCGATCGCTTTTGCCTAGATTCTAAAAAGATTCTAGGAAGACGGGCGGGATCGCAATAAATATTCACACGAATCCCGATCGCTTCTTATTCTCGCGAGGTTAGACTTCTAGCCGGGGAGTCCGTCGGCGCGAGATCGGTCGGGTTTCAAGCTCGCTCGAACGCCGTCCGCCTCACCCTACCCCCTGTTGTTGACGCTACAATAGCATCGAGAGCGACGGTAGCCGACGCGCTCGCTCGACCCCCGTTTTCCGGACGTTGGTAAAAAATTCCGCTCGTTTTCCGAATCGATCGAAACGTCACCATCGCCTCATCCGATTTTCCCGTTTTTCGTTAACGAGATCTCCCCATCTACTGACAGTTCATTCGTGTTTTTATGAAAAGAAAAAAAATCGATATAACTAAACATTTGCGGGCGGTCGAGCGCGGAAAATTCTTAAAATTGCTGATCTACCCATCCGTTTTAGCCGTTGCCATCGCTTCCTTATTCGTGGTACCACCCCTTTTACCTTGGTCTTTCCAACTATTTCTTCGCTGGGTCTTCCGAGGGGGAGATCTCGATACAATTCCCGCGAAATTTCACGCGGAATTGAACGAGATGTGTTATAAGGCGGCGGACGAGAACGGGGTGGTCAAAGGGAGAGAATACTCGAACAATATAGAGATCGCCGAGTCTTTAGGAACCTTTCATTGTAAGAAAGTGAACGGTGGACAAGAGTGGTTAATTCAGGATCACAAGTCTTTCGCTTCCGCGGACGAGGCGATCTTGGGAACCGGTATCGCGGAGTTCTTGGTCACGATTTTAGGGACGGATTATAGTTACGATATCGAGGCGAGAATTCCGAATCTTAAGGATAAACCATCCTCGATAAATCTAAAAACGAACTCGATCGAAGCTCCCGCCATCGCCGATAGAAAAAATCAAAAAATTTAAAGGGAACAGGGAACAGGGAAGGCGCCCCAAGGGGGCGGGACTTCTGACCCGTTGGTCGGCCATTGGAAACCGGCAATCATTTCCCCTTGCCATCTAAAACCTTTACGGTTGCCGGTTGCCTGTTCCCAAGGGCCGGAGGCCGGTGAATCGATCGGGGAAATTCCCGATCGAACCGCCTCGCGGGTAATCGCGTCCTCGAAAATCAAGAGCGCCGTTCGGGGAGTGGGAATATAAAAAAAAGGGAAGATTTCTCTTCCCCTACACCGATAGTCAAATCGGGAGATAGTAGCCAATTATTCGAGAATCGTCGCCACTTTCGTCGTTACGTTGTCGCTGGCGTAGATACCGGGTCGATCGCTGGCGAGCGTCGTGTAAGCCTCGCGGACTTGGGCGTTCACCGCGACCGTTTTCACATCGTACAGATTGGTAGCCAGTTTCGGATAGAAGCCGATACCGACGATGAGAACGAGGAAAGAGACGGCGATAAAGATCTCTCTCGGTTTCGCGTCGCTATACAGCGCGTTTTGGGGTAGAACACAGTTCGTACCGAAACAAACCGCTTCCTCGTTGGTGCTACCCTTGCCCGCGTCCGCGAGTTCACAGGTGGAACCATCGCCGTAGAAAACCTGACGGAGCATCGAGAGTAGGTAAACCGGGGTGAGGATTAAACCGACCGCGGCGAGGAAAACCGTTACGGTGCGGAAGGTTTGGCTATAGACATCGCTGGAGGTGACACCGACGAACACCGAGATCTCGCTGGCGAAACCGCTCATTCCGGGCAACGCGAGGGAAGCCATCGCGCCGGCGGTGAACAGGGCGAACACTTTCGGCATGACCCGAGCGATACCGCCCATCTCGTTGAGGGCGAGGGTATGGGTGCGATCGTAGGTGACACCGGCGAGGAAGAAGAGAACCGCCGCGATTAAGCCGTGGGAGAGCATCTGCAACATCGCGCCGCTAATGCCCACATCGGTGAAGGACGCGATCCCGAGGAGGACGAAACCCATGTGGGAAACGGAAGAGTAGGCGAGACGGCGCTTCATATTCTGTTGTCCGAAGGAAGCGAACGCGCCGTAGATAATGTTGACGACACCGAGAATGGCGAGGACGGGAGCGAAATAGATATGCGCGTCGTGGAGAAGTTCTAAGTTCAGACGGATTAAACCGTAACCGCCCATTTTCAGGAGAACACCGGCGAGAATCATAGAAACGGGCGCGGAAGCTTCACCGTGAGCGTCCGGAAGCCAGGTATGCAGGGGGAAGATAGCCAGTTTCACCCCGAAGGCGATCAGTAAACCCGCGTAGAGCAGTAATTCCAGTCCGAGGGGATACTCTTTTAAGCCTAATTCCGCCATGTCGAACGTCATCGGTCCACCCCCGGCGAGCGCCATCCCTAAACCGGCGACGAGGATAAAAATCGAGGCGGCGGCGGTATAGAGCAGGAATTTGGTGGCGGCGTAGCGGCGTTTTTGACCGCCCCAGATAGAAACGAGGAGATAGACGGGAATCAGTTCGATTTCCCACATTAGGAAGAATAGTAATAAGTCTTGGGCTACGAATACACCGATCTGGGCGGCGTACAGCACCAACATTAGAAAGTAAAATAATTTCGGTTTGCGATCGACCTGCCACGCGGAGAGGATCGATAGCGTTGTCACCAGTCCCGCCAAGAGAACGAGCGGCGCGGAGATACCATCGACGGAAACCGCCCAACTAAAGCCGATTTGCGGAATCCAGTCGAATTTATCGACTAGCTGAAAACCGGGGTCGGCAAAGTTGTAGTGTTGGGAAAAGACGTAACACATGAGAACGAAGTCCGCCAACCCGACACCGAGCGCGAACCAGCGAACTCGTTTTCCATCCTTGTCGGGGATTACAGGGATGAGGGTGGAGGCGAACAGGGGAAGCAAAATGAGCGTTGTGAGCCAGGGGAAATGTTCCGTAAACATGACGGTAAGAAAAAATACCTATCGGTTGATAGGTTTATTCTAGGCTAAGATGTAAAGTTTTGTGAATATTTTTTTGTCGTTACAACGATAGCATTTAGTCAATGAATTTTTATTTTCGATTGACTAGCCTAAATAAGCCTGTCTGACCCGCTCATCGTCGAGGAGATCGCGCGCGTCCCCGGCGATCATCAAGCGTCCGGCTTCCAAGACGTAGCCCCGTTTCGCGCTCTCCAGGGCGAGATTGGCGTTCTGCTCGACGAGGAGGATCGTCACTCCCGATTCGTTTAACTGTCGGATGACGCTGAAGATCTCTAGAACGATCTGGGGGGCTAATCCGAGGCTGGGTTCGTCGAGGAGGAGTAATTTCGGGCGACTCATCAGGGCGCGGGCGATCGCTAACATCTGTTGTTCCCCCCCGCTCAGGGTTCCCGCTACCTGATGGCGGCGCTCCGACAGTCGGGGGAAGATCTGGAACTGGCGCTCGATGTCGCTTTTAATGCCCAGTCGATCGCCTCTCGTAATAGCACCTAACTCCAAATTTGTCAATACCGTCTGGCGCGCGAGAATCCGTCTTCCTTCCGGGCTGTGGGCGAGTCCCCGACGCACGACCTCGTGAGCGGGAACGCGGGTGATATCTTGACCGAGATAGAGAATTCTGCCCGTTTTCGGTTGGAGGAGGCGGGATATGGTTTTTAATGTCGTCGTTTTGCCCGCGCCGTTCGCGCCGATCAGGGTGACGATCTCCCCCTCGTTGACGGTGAGATTGATTTGTTGTAGGGCTTGAATTCCCCCGTAATTCACCGATAGATCGATAATTTCTAGCATTTAGCTATCCCCTAAATACGCCTCGATCACCGCGGGATCGTTCCGCACCGTGGCGGGATCTCCGAGGGCGATTAATTTCCCGAAATCTAACACGGCCACTCGATCGCATAATCCCATGACGAGGGGGACATGATGCTCGATTAAAATGACCGTTAATCGTAACCGATCGCGAATCTCCTGGATTAATTCGCTTAAACCGCCTTTTTCACTGGGATTCATCCCGGCGGCCGGTTCGTCGAGAAGTAATAAAGTCGGTTCGAGGGCTAACGCGCGGGCGATTTCCAGGCGACGTTGATCCCCGTAGGCGAGATTTTTGGCGGTTCGATTACTCTGATCGCTCAATCCTACTAGATCGAGTAATTCTTTGGCTCGATCGAGGGTTTTCCGTTCCGCTTTCGTCGCGGCCGGTAGACCGAGAATCCCGGCGAATAAGTTCGAGGTATCGTGGATGTGTCCGGCGATCGCCACGTTTTCTAAAACGGAGAGGTCGCCGAATAAACGTAAATTCTGGAAGGTGCGCGCGATGCCCAGGGTGGCGATCTGGTGGGGACGAGATTTAGCGATCGAATTTCCCCGATAGACGAGATCCCCGGACGAGAGCGGGATTAAGCCGGTGATCAGGTTAAATAAGGTCGTTTTTCCCGCCCCGTTCGGCCCGATCAGCCCGAAAATCTCATCGCGCGCCACCGGGAAAGAAACCCCGTCCACCGCGACCAATCCCCCGAAGCGACGGGTCGCCCCGCGCAGTTCTAATACGGGTAATTCCGACGAACCGTTCATTTTGTCTGACTAACGCGTAAACTCTAGCATTTTACACCCGGATTCGTTCGGATCGATCGACACGCTCTATCCGATTCCCCCTCTTCCGTGTCTTGGCAATTCCTCTCATTACATCGTTTATCTTTTTGCCAGTTCCATCATCCCGAATGAAAAATTCGGGAATCCGGTCAGAGTTTTCATCCCCGTTCGGTTTCGGTGACGCGCATAATGGAAGAGGAACCCAGTTTGCACGATCCGACCATGTATCCCGCCGACCTACCGACTCCCAAATCCTACAGCCAAGAAGAAGTTCAGGAAATCCTGTATCTAGCGATTTCCCGTCAGGTAGACAAAGGCGAGATCACCCGAGAACAATTATTAGAGATCGCTGAAGAGTTAGCCATTGAAAGCCAGGATCTAGAAGCGGCGGAAAGAGAATGGAAACAATCGAAACTCATTCACGTTAAACGGCGAGAATTCGATCTCTATCGCCAGGGAAGGTTAAAAGAGCAAACCACGCGCTATCTGATCGTTAACGGTTTCCTCGTCGCGATCAACCTGATTAGCGCGGGAACGATTTCCTGGGTGATTTACCCGGCGCTGATGATGGCGATTCCTCTCTCCCTGTCCGCGTGGAAGACGTATCAAAGGGAAGGACAAACCTACGAGCGAGATTTCCAACGCTGGAAGATACAACAGGAAGTGAAAGAGTCGTTCACGAGCCTATGGACGAGAATTAAAAAGTTTTTACAGCTATAACGTTCTTTATCCGCGGCAACGATGCTCGATCGATCCCGTTACACTAGACGATAAACCGGCTTCTCACCATGTTAGAAGACCTCGAATCCCTTCCCTCTTCCCTCGAACTGCCCGATTCCGACGATACCCCCGTGGATAACGAGATCCGGAATCTAATTCCCAATCTTCTCAAAGCCATTCTAGGATTTATCTGGGGCGATCGAACCGATTGGTTTTTCGGGGTCGATATGGGAATATACGATCGCCAGGGACAGCGAACGCGAACCCCCATCATTCCCGACGGTTTCCTGAGTCTCGGAGTGGAACGGCTAACGGGGGAACGGGGAAGATTAAGCTACGTCCTCGCCGAAGAAAACAATATCGCGCCGATTTTGGTCTTAGAACTGGTTTCACAAACCTACGGCGGCGAATACGATCGAAAAATGCAAGAGTACGCCCGCCTGGGAGTTCTCTATTACGTTATCTACAATTCCCACCACTGGCAGAGAGACCGACACCAACCCCTAGAAGTCTATCGTTTGGTGAATGGAGTCTACGAACTTCGATCGGGTTCCCCGGTATTCATGCCGGAGATCAATCTAGGAATCGGCGTGGAACGGGGCGTGTACGAGAGATGGGAACGGGATTGGCTATACTGGTACGATCGAGCCAGAAATCGCTACGAAACCCCCGAAGAACGCGTACAGAGAGAACGCTTACAAGCGGAACGAGAACGCGACAAAGCCGAGATCGCCGAATCCCTACTCCAACAGGAACGTCAACAACGCGAGGTCCTAGAAATCCGTTTACAACAATACCTCGATCGCTTCGGGAATTTGCCGGAATGAATTAGCGGGAGGCAGGAGGTGAGGGGGGGAAAAGGTGGAAGGGTAAAGGGTAAAGGATCGAGGAAGTTCTTTTCCCTTTTCCCCTTCCCCTTTCAGGCGAAAACTCTCCCATCTCCCCCATCTCCCCACCTTCCACGCTCGGCAATTTTCCGTTAGATTAAAGAGAGATAAGAAACTTAACAATTTCTCCAGAATTTATCGAGAGGGCCGATCGTGCGTCTAGATGATAATAAACCGGAAACGGAATCCCCGATAATTCCCGATCGAACCCCGATCGAGTACGACATCGAACCGAAAACGAGTACCGGTAATTGGTTATCGGGAGGGCGCGGGCTAATACTCGGTATCGCGCTAGGAAGCTTTGTTACCTTCGGGGCGACTCGTTTTACCTCGGCGCCGCGAACCTCTCGACCCCCCGTCGCCCCACCGGCCGTCGCGAAAACGGAAGCCCCCGCGCAAAATGTGACCACGGCGATCGTCAGTACCACCCGCGTCGATCGCTCCCAGAAAGCGACTGGAACCGTGGCGGCGCGCGAGTTAATCCCCGTTCTCTCCCAGGCGACCGGACTACAGATTCAAGAGATTTTCGTCGATAAGGGGGACACGGTGCGCGCCGGCCAACTCCTCGCCCGACTCGATGATAAAGTATTACAGGCGCAACTGAATCAGGCGATCGCCAATGTCGCCGCCTCCTCAGCCCGTCTCGCCGAATTGCAGGCCGGGGCTAGGAGTGAAGAGATCGCTAGGGCGAAAGAAACGATCCGACGCATAAAAGCGGAAATAAGTCAAGCGACTTCCGATAGAGATCTGGCGAGAAAACGGGTAGAACGTAACCGAACGCTAGAAGCCGAGGGAGCGATCGCCCGCGATCGACTCGATGAAGTCCTTAACGAAGAACGGAATAAGGAAGCGATCGTTCAACAGGCGCGGGCGAGACTCGCGGAAGCCGAACAACAACTCGCCCAACTTCAAGCCGGAAACCGTCCGGAGGCCATCGCCCAGGCCGTCGCCCAACTCGCGGAAGCCCGAAGCAGAGTTCAGATCGTCCGGGCGCAATTAGACAATACAAGGATTATTTCCCCCGTGAACGGCAAGATTTCCGAGAGAAACGCGCGCGTGGGCGATACTACCAACGGGCAGAACGCGCTATTTCGCATTATCGAGAACGGACGCTTAGAATTAGCCCTGAAAGTGCCGGAAACGCGATTACCCGCGATTCGCGTCGGTTCCCCGGTCACGATCACGTCCGACGCGGACACCAGTTTAAAACTATCCGGACGGGTACGGGAGATCGATCCCGTGGTCGATGAGGAATCGCGACAGGCGACGGTGAAAGTCGATCTACCCAACACGGGAGGCTTAAAACCGGGGATGTTCCTGCGGGGTTCGATCGTCACCGATACCGCCACCAGTTTAACCGTGCCGATGGAAGCCGTTTTACCGAAAACCAACGATCGAGCCACCATTTACCGAGTCAAACCCGATAACACCGTAGAAGCGAGAAACGTCACGCTAGGGCAGATTCTGCCGGGCGATCGAGTCGAAATTCTCGATGGCGTAACCGCGGGCGATCGCGTCGTCGTCAAAGGCGCGGCCTACCTCGGCGACGGCGACAAGATTAAAGCCGAATCGGGAGGCGTTTAGTGATTAGGAGGAAGGGGGAAAGGGATTAAAAGTAGTCTTTTCCCTTTTCCCGAAAAACTCCCTCACCTCCCCCATCTCCCTCATCTCCCCCCGTCCCATTCCCCGAAACCATGTCTTTCAACATCTCCAGTTGGTCTATAAAAAATCCGATCGCCACGATCACGATCTCCCTCGTCATGGCGTTGGCGGGATATATGTCCTTTCTCGGACTGGGGATCGATCGAACGCCGAATATCGATATCCCCGCGGTGATCGTCACCGTCACGCGACCCGGCGCGGGGCCGGAGGAATTGGAAACCCAAGTGACCAAGAAAGTCGAGGACGCGGTGGCGGCCTTGGGGAATATCGATCAGATTACTTCTAGCGTGAACGAGGGAAGTAGTACCACCACCGTTAACTTCGTACTGGGAACCGATAGCGATCGGGCGACCAACGACGTGCGGAACGCTATCGCCCAGATCCGGCAGGATTTGCCGCAGGACGCGAACGAACCGATCGTCCAGCGCCTGGAGTTCGCCGGGGGATCGGTAATGACTTACACGGTCTCCTCGGATAAACGATCGATCGCCGAGTTGAGCGATATCGTCGATCGACAGATCGCGCGCGCGTTAACCGGGGTTTCGGGAGTGGCGAGAGTCGATCGGGTGGGAGGGGTCGATCGGGAAATCCGCGTCGATCTCGATCCGAGTCGCCTCTTAGCCTACGGACTGACCGCCACGGGAGTCAACGACCAGATCCGTAACTTTAATATTAATTTACCCGGCGGACGTTCCGAGATCGGCGGCGCGGAACAAACTGTTCGCACCCTAGGAAGCGCGGAAACCGTCGAAGATCTGCGAAATTATCGAATTATTCTGCCTAACGGCGATACCGTTCCTCTAGGCGACCTGGGAACCGTCAGCGACGCTTCTAGCGACCCGAGACAAGCCGCCTTTCTCGACGGGAAACCGGTCGTCGGTTTCTCCATCCTGCGCGGGACGGGAAGCACCCTCGTCACCGTGGAAAAAGCCGTTCGCGAGGAAATCGAGAATATTAAGAAAAATCTCCCGAAAGATATTCAATTTCAATTAATTTTTACCCGCGCCGACTCGATCCGGGAAAGTTACGAGGGATTACTGGGCGATCTGATCACCGGTTGTATCATGACGGTGATCACGGTGGGGTTATTTTTACGGAACTGGCGCGCCACGGTGATCACCGGATTAGCGTTACCCCTGTCGATTTTCCCGACTTTCTGGGTAATGCAGAGCTTGAATTATACCCTTAACGGGATGACCTTACTGGCGTTGGCGTTGGCGTTGGGGAACCTCGTCGATGACGCGGTGTGTATGGTGGAGGACATCGACCAACATCTCGCGATGGGGAAAAAACCCTTTCAGGCGGCCTTTGACGCGTCGCGGGAGATCGGGTTGGCGGTATTGGCGAGCGCGGCGGCGATTATGGCGGTATTTCTGCCCGTGGCGTTTATGGGCGGCGTACCGGGGCAGTTTTTCCAGCCTTTCGGCGTGACGGTGGCGGTATCGACGCTATTTTCCAGCCTGATCGCGGTGACGATGACCCCGATGTTAAGCGCGTATTTATTCAAACCGAAGAAAAATACGAGTTTAGCGAATCCGAATCCTTCTTCCCGTCCCCGTTTCCATCCCTACCGGAGTCTTTTAAGCTGGGCGTTACGGCATCGGATTATTACCTTACTCGTCGCGCTGGCGTTTTTTATCGGTAGTTTGCAATTGGTGCCGTTAATTCCCAAAGGGTTGTTTAGTTCGGGCGATACGGGCTTGAGTACGGTGAATATCGAACTTCCTCCCGGCGCGAGATTGGAGGATACGATCGCCGTTTCCAAGCGAGTCAACGATTTACTCCAAAAAAATCCCGCCGTCGATAACGTTTTAGCGATTCCCGGCGACGGGGGCAAGGTAAACACCGGCTTGATGTACGTGAATCTCGTCCCCAAGGAGAAGCGATCGATCTCGCAACGGGAATTTGAAGAAGAAATGAGAAAAGAGTTTCAGGAGATCCCCGGCGCGCGGGTGACATTTCGGGCGGGAGGCGGCGCTGGAAGCTCGAAAGACGTGGCGATCGTCCTAAAAAGCGAGAACGGGCCGCTTCTGACGGAAACGGCGCGGGCGATCGAACGGGAAATGCGCGCCCTACCGGGGTTTGTCGAGGTGAGTTCCGGGGTGAGTCTGGTGAGACCGGAGATTATTATTCAGCCCGATCCCGTTCGGGCGGCGGAACAGGGGGTATCGGTACGCTCGATCGCCCGGACGGCCTCCCTCGCACTGATCGGCGATAATGACTCGAATCTGGCGAAATTTAACCTCAGCGATCGCCAGATCCCGATCCGGGTGAAAATCGCCTCGGAAGGACGGAGCGAGATCGAAACCCTGCAAAATCTCCGGGTTCCGAGCGATGATGGTCGCTTAGTCCCGCTCGGTTCCGTTGCCTCGCTCCGTCTCGGTAGCGGCCCCGCGGAGATCCAACGGTTCGATCGTCAGCGTCAGGTGAATATCGGCGCGAATCTGGAGGGGGTTTCCCTCGGGACGGCGATCGGTCAGATCCGTTCCCTACCCGCGATGAAATCCCTCCCCCCGGAAGTGACGGAAGAACCTTTCGGCGACGCGCGGATCATGCGGGATATTTTCAGTCGTTTCCTCGGCGCGCTGACTCTGGCGATTATCTCGATTTACGGGATTCTGGTGTTGTTATACAGCAATTTCCTCTATCCGTTGGCGATTTTGACCTCTCTACCCCTATCGATCGGCGGGACGCTGATCGCGTTGTTAATCACCCAGAAGGAACTGGGTTTATACGCGCTGATCGGGATCGTGTTGTTGATGGGATTAGTGACGAAAAACGCGATTTTATTAGTGGATTTCGCGCTCGCCGCGATTAAGGAGGGAACGCCGAGATTCAAGGCGGTTCTAGAGTCGGGAGTATCGCGATTACGCCCGATTATCATGACTTCCGTATCGACGATCGCCGGGATGATCCCGATCGCCCTCGCGTTGGGGGCCGACGGCGAGATCCGCGCCCCGATGGCGATCGCGGTGATCGGCGGCTTCACCACGTCCACGCTATTAACCCTCGTGGTCGTTCCCGTGATCTTCACCTATATCGATAGTTTCTATCGCTGGTTCAAGGGGTTATTTACCCGTCGTCAACGAACCGTATAACGGGAGGCGGAAGGAAAATCTACCGCTATATATTTAGGAGTTAACCGAACGTCAATCCAAATTTTCATGCCGTCAAGCGGGGGAAGTCAGTACGTCGCGCGGCAAAGAGCAGGCAAGCTTGGATATCTTCAAGCTCCAAATCGGGAAAATCCGCTAGAATCTCATCGGTACTGACATTTTCGGCCAGCATTTCTAAAATATCGCTCACTCGAATTCTCATACCTCGAATGCAAGGACGACCCCCGCACTGTCCGGGGATCTGGGTAATTCGATCGAGTAAATTATTCATAGGGTGATTTCGTGGATTCTTCGATCGATGTCCTAATGGTAGTATTCGAGACCGGGTAATCGTAAGAGAATCGAGCCTTTCTTTTTCTACTCCCTACTTACTCCGGATTCACCCACATTAACGTTTGACCGAATTCGACCGGTTCGCCGTTGCTGACCGCGATCTCGACGATCTGACCGGCGATTTCCGCCTCGATCTCGTTCATCAGCTTCATCGCTTCGATAATACATACGGTCTGACCGACCCGGACGCGCTCGTTCACTTCCACGAAGGGCGCTTCATCCGGGGCCGGGGCGCGGTAAAAGGTTCCCACCATCGGCGAGGTGATCGCCACCCATTTTTTATCGACGGGGGAGGGGGCCGGTTCCGGGGTCGGGGCCGGGGGAGGGGCGGCCGGGGTAACAACGGGCGCGACGGCGGGAGGAGCGGAAACCGCCACGGGAGGGGCGATCGACACGATCGGGGGATTCACGCTTCCCTTGCGGATCGTTAGCTCGAAATCCTCGCTTTTCAGGATAAATTCCCCGATATCCGTCCCCGCGATCGCGTTCAGCAGTTCTTTCAGTTCGTTGTAATTAATCGTCACCGCTCCTACCTATCCCCACTGGCAAAAATTTTGCGTTAGCTGTCATTTTTTTTTCTTGACAACTAACTCGTTATATGATATAGACCTATTCCCGTCCTAGATAGGAACCGTCGCGGGTGTCGATCTTGATCCGCTCCCCGATCGAGATAAACAGGGGAACCATGACCTGGGCGCCGGTCTCGACGATCGCCGGTTTCGTGCCGCCGGTGGCCGTGTCTCCCTTGACTCCCGGATCGGTATCGGTCACTTCCAGAATTACCGAGGTGGGCAGTTCCACGTCCAGGATCTGGTCGTTCCAGAAGAGAATATTGGCTTCCATGCCTTCTTTGAGGTATTTCGCTCGATCGCCCATCTGTTGCGGGGTCAGGGTCGCTTCCTCGAAGCTTTCCATGTCCATGAAGATGAAACTATCGCCCTCTTTGTAGGTGTGTTGCATGGTGCGCTTCTCGATCGTCGCCGAGGGGACGGTTTCCCCCGCGCGGAAGGTGCGATCGACCACCTTGCCGGACTGCACGTTTTTTAACGTGGTTCGCACGAAGGCCGATCCCTTCCCCGGCTTTACGTGTAGGAATTCCACCACCCGCCACACCGAGCCATCTATCTCGATCGTGGTACCGCTCCGAAAATCGTTACTCGAAATCATGAAATGCTGTTCAGGCCAAGAAAGGTCAACTTCACCATTGTACAGGCAACCGGGACGATCGATACAGCCGGGGAAGGGGAGGGAAGAGAGTCCGGGAAAATTTCCCGTTCGATCGCCCGTTTAATATTGACGCGCTCGATCGAACCGCGGGTCTATTGACAAGGGTTCCGCTCGCGGCCTACAAGTAGTTTGGATAGCTGTGGCCATTCAGGGAAAAACCATTCATGAAACCGATCACGAAATCGCGGGAACGAGGCAAATTTTTACTGAAAAATAGCTTGGCGCTCGCCGTGGCGCTCTTTTTCTGGCTCGCGTCGAGCGCGCTCCACACTCCGAGCGCGTCCGCTGTCCTGGCCCAAGGGGACGCTGTGACCGATCCGGCGGCCATTTTACGGAACGCGCTCCCGATCGAGAATAAACCGGTTCGCAAGGTTCAGGAATCGATCGAGGATATCGCCAAGAATCTCCGGGGTAAACGCTGGAGTACGGTGAAAAAAGATGTGAAAGACGCGAATTACACCCTAACCACGAAAAGCGCGGACATTCTCGCGAGTGTACCGGACGATCGCAAAACGAGGGGAGAGGCGCTGATCGAACAGCTCAAAGCGGGAGTCGTGGAACTCGATACGGCCGTAGAAGCGAAAGATAAAGAGTTCGTACAGGCGAAACGACGGGAAATTCTCAACGAGATCACCGATTTAGAAGAATTAATGGTCGTCGGTTTTCCCTTTGAAACCCCCCCCGAATACTCGAATCTACCGCGACTCGAAGGACGCGCGACGGTGGAAATCAAAACCACCAAAGGCGATATGACGGTAGTGGTCGATGGCTATAGCGCCCCGATTAACGCGGGAAATTTCGTGGATTTGGTGCAGAGGGGTTTTTATGACGGTTTGCCCTTTATCCGGAGCGAGGATAATTTCGTGGTTCAAAACGGTGATCCCGCGGGGCCAGAAGATGGCTTTATCGACCCGAAAACGAAACAGTATCGATCGATTCCTTTAGAAATGCTCCTCCGAGGCGAAGAGGAACCGACTTACGGTAATACCCTGGAAGAATTGGGAATTTATTTACCCGATCTCGTCCTGCCGTTTAACGCGTTCGGTGCGGTCGCGCTCGCCCGTCCGGACACGAATCCTAACGGGGGATCGAGTCAATTTTTCTTCTTCAAGTTCGATAACGAGTTAACCCCTCCCGGATTTAATCTGATGGACGGTCGTTATTCGGTTTTCGGTTATCTGGTACAGGGAAAAGAAGTTCTCGAAGAACTCACCGACAAAGATAAAATTATCTCGGCGAAAGTCACGCGAGGATTGAATAATCTCGTACAACCGAGTTAAGTTTTTTTAACTCGTGTTCCAATTACGGTGGGCATTGCCCGCCTTTTTTATGGGAAGGAACGCGGTAGGATAGGAAAAAGAGAAATCACGGTTTTACGACTCGATGGAAAATCAAGCGGCTATTCGGTTTATCGATCTTTTTTGCGGGTTGGGAGGGTTCCGGATCGCGATCGATCGAGTCTGCCGGGATCGGGGATTACAAGCGGAATGCGTGTTTTCTAGCGATATCGACGCGGACGTTCAGAAGATCTATCACGCGAATTTCGGAGAGATACCGCGGGGAGATATTACGAAAATTCCCGCGGTCGAGATTCCCGATCACGATATTTTATTCGCGGGTTTTCCCTGTCAGCCGTTTAGTATTTGCGGGGATTTAAAGGGATTCGAGGACACGCGGGGAACGTTATTTTTCGACATCGCCCGCATTCTACAAGCGAAACAACCGAAGGCTTTCGTGCTAGAGAATGTCAAGCAATTGCGGGGACATCAAGGGGGGAAAACATTAGCGGTTATTCTCGATACTTTGAAAGAGTTGGGGTATTATACAGATTATCGAGTTTTAAACGCTCTAGATTTCGGAGTTCCGCAAAAACGCGAGCGGATTTTTATCGTGGGTTTTCGAGAACCTAAAAATTTTATCTGGCCGAAAGAATCGATTCCGATGAAGCCTTTGGCGGAAATTTTAGAAAGGGAAGTCTCTGAGTTTTATTTCGCGTCCGATCGCATTCGGGAAAGTCGTTCTCTCAAGCGCGAGGGAAAAAAACGATACGAGGAAGTGACGATCTGGCACGAGAATAAGGGAGGGAATATTAGCGCGTATCCCTATTCCTGCGCGTTACGGGCGGGCGCGTCGTATAATTATTTATTGGTAGATGGAAAGCGGCGGTTAACGGAACGGGAAATGTTACGCTTACAGGGTTTTCCCGATTCCTATCAGATTGTCGGTAGCTATCAGGCGATGCGGAAACTCGCGGGAAATAGTGTCGCGGTTCCCTGCGTTGTCGCGGTAATCGACGCGGTTTTTAACGCTTTCCGGGAAGCTCGATCGAGTCTTGAATCCCGGTGTTTTACGCTCACCTAATTCAATCTTGAATTTCGGTGGGTTACGCCACGCGAACACACCCCACGATTTCCCTTGTCTGATTGTTCCGTTCGGTCACGCGCCGGGCGATCGCTCGGGACGCGGCTTCGGCGATCGATTCTGCCGCGAGGCTATAATAAGGCTTTCCCGCGCTTGACAGAATCCGGATCGTCTCCCCTCTACCCCGAAATTCGATCGATGTCCTGTATGATGGTTCAAAAGAAAAGGTCAAGGAACTTTCGATCGAGATCGTTCATCGAGAAACCCTTGAGGGGGAATTCTATAGAAAACGTCTACAGTAACGGCGAGTATTGACCCTATCACTCTCACGAGGAAAATTTTTATGAAATCTTTAATTCGTTGGACGGCCACTGTCGGATTAGTCGGTAGCACTTTCCTCGGTTCCCTGTTCGGAACCTACTCCAAAGCGCTCGCTCTGCCCGAAGACCAGATCGTGAAAACCCTACAGGCGGTTCCCGTGTTCACTATCGCGGACGATCAGGGAGTCCCGATTATCGCCGTCGGGGAAAAAGATCAGAAAGTGACGGGAGTATTTATCAGCCAACAGGACGCGCAAAACTTTTTCGATCGACTGAAAAAAGAAAATCCCCAACTCGCCAGCAAAGTAAAGGTTCGTCCCGTCTCCCTCGCTCAAGTTTATAAACTGCAAGCCAGTCAAGCCGAAGCGAGTAAATTGACGGTCGATTTCGTCCCGAAAGCGTCGGAAGTCGAATCGGCCAAAAAAATCCTGACCGATCGAGGACAGCAATATCAGGGCGGCGTTCCTCTCTTTATTCCGAAAGCGGGTAAAGAAGGCAATTTCATCGTCGTTAATCGCGATAATCAAGAATTTATTCCCTTTTTCTTCGAGCAGGCGACCGCTTTACAGATGTTAGAGCAGTACAAGAAAGCGAATCCCGCGGATGCCGCCACCGCGAAGCTCGATGTGGTTCCCCTGGAGAGCGTGATCGCCACTCTCAAACAGAGCGACGATCAAGCGTTAACGAAAATTCTCCTCTATCCCACGCAAGAAACCCTGAATTTCATGCGCGCCAACGCTCCCGCTCAAAATACCCCTAATTCCACCCAGAATCGCCCGGCCTCGACCCAACCGCGACCGAATACCCCGGCTAATAATACCCCGGCTAATAACCGTCCCGCTCCCTCCCCGAATCGATAAGTACCGTGTCCGCGACGATTTCCGGCCCCGAGTTGAGTCAGTGGCGCGAGCGGGCGATCGAGTCCCTCGCCGGTACGGATATACCCCCGATCGAGATCGATCGATTCCTCCGGGGAGTCAGCGATCTCGATAGTCTTTCCCTGCGCCTCGGTTCGTTTCGAGAGCGGGAATCGATCGCCCTACGCTATCCCCTCGCGGAGATCGATCGACGTTGGCGGGCCCGTGTCGAACAACGCTGTCCCCTACAATATCTCCTCGAATCGGTGGAATGGCGAGATTTTAGCCTAAAAGTCTCGCCCTCCGTCCTGATTCCCCGTCCGGAAACGGAAGGGCTGATCGATCTCCTGCTAGAACGGGTAAATCTCCAAGATACGGGGGATTGGGTCGATCTGGGAACGGGAAGCGGGGCGATAGCGATCGGCATGGCCAAAGTATTGACAAAAGCGACGATTCATGCTATAGACACCAGCGAAGAAGCCTTAGCGATCGCCCGAGAAAATGTCGTGACCGCGGGGCTGAGAGCGCGAATTTACCTGTACCGGGGTTCCTGGTGGACTCCGGTGGAGTTTTTACGGGGAAAAGTGAGCGGGATGGTGTCTAATCCCCCCTATATCCCCACCGGCGAACTCGCGGGACTCCAGCCGGAGGTGATCGCCCACGAACCGCGACTGGCGCTCGATGGTGGCGAGGACGGATTGAACGCCATCCGTTACCTGATCGATACCGCTCCCGATTATCTGCGTTCCGGGGGGATCTGGCTGATCGAGATGATGGCCGGTCAGGGGGAAAGCGTGGCGCGACTGCTGGAACAACGGGGAGAGTACGAGAGAATTGAAATTATCGCCGATCTGGCCGGGTTCGATCGCTACGCGCTGGCCTATCGCGTGTAAAGGGTAGGGGAGGCAGGAGGCAGGAGGCAGGAGAAGAATTAAAGAGATTATTCGGAATAATAACGTTTTAAATGTCTGTTTCTCACTGAATAGTATTGAAAGTATAACTTTTTAAGTTAAATCGAACTTTGGATTCTCACTGTTGCCGGGGACGGGGATGAACTAGCGTTCACGAGCGAGGATGAAAAGAAATTTTCCGAACCGGTTGACTCTTTTTAGAAAGCGTCTTAGAAAAACCGTGATAGAGCGAATTTTACCCGCTATTTCTCCCGAAAACGCGGGGGGAACGAATCCCCTATCCTTGCCCGTCCGATCTAGAGGGCTGTCTAGCGGACAGGACACGATCGACGCGCGGGTACAATAGATCGACCCGTTGAACGATCGGGGAAAAGATCGTCGATCGCCCGCGGGATAATTTCTCTCGATCGATAACCGTGAGAGTGGGGGGTGTTTTCTAGGAATATGGACGATATAGACGCTTTAAAACGGGAGATCCTGCAAAATAAACTCGCCTATCAATCCGCGCTCGCCCTAGCGCGTTGGAAAAGCGGTTTTCTCGGGCGTACCGCTCACGAATTGCGCTCGCCCCTGAGCAGTTTGCTCGGATTGCATCAACTCATTCTCGCCGATCTGTGCGAGAGTCCCGAGGAGGAACGGGAATTTATCGATCGAGCCTACCGCTCGGCCCGGAAACTCCTCGTCCTGCTCGACGAACTCATCACGATCTCGAAATTGGAGTCGGGAAATATTCCCGTCGAACGGCAACCGATTTCTCTCGCGGAACTGTTTGAAGATCTCGAACGGTTCACGCGTCTACCGGCCGGCAATCGGAATCTAGCGATCGAAATTCTCGCGCCCGCCCCGGAAATAACGATTCTCTCGGATTTCCGCTGGTTATCGAACGCGTTAATCATGGTGATCGACGCGGCGATCGATCGGTGCGCGCGGGGAACGATCCGCTTCACCGGGGAAAGTTCCGACGGGGACACCGTACAGATCTCGATCGAGCTTCCCTGTCCCGTGACGATCTGGCAGGAGAAACCGGAAAACCCGCTCTCGGAGACGGAGGAAGAAGCTTTCGCGCGCTTCAGTGAATCTCCCTCTTTATCCCCCGGTTTCCGGTGGGAAATGGCGCGGAATATCCTCGCGATACTCGACGGAGAGATCGAGTATCGAGAGATCCCCGATCCGAAAGGAGGGGAACCGATCACGCGGATCGATTGCTCTCTACCTCGATCGGGTGACACGACAGCGGTTCCGACGGATAGCGATTGAATAAAACCATCGTCGTGCTTTGATTTTCCTCGAAACCGACGCGCTCGTAAAATTTCTGTTGGTTGGTGGTCATCAAATAGACGCGCTCGACCCGGTTGACGCGGGGATGGGCGATCACCGTCTCGACCAACTTACGACCTAATCCCGCTCCCTGATAGTCCGGATGCACGATCACGTCCCAGATCGTCGCTCGATAAATGCCGTCGGAGGTCGCCCGCGCGTGGCCGATCAACTGTTCTTCATTCCAGACGGTGATCACGGGATCGCTGTAGAGGATGGCGGTTTCTAGGTCTTCGATCGAGCGATCGCGCGCCCAGAAAGCGGTTACATTGAATAAAGCTCGCAATTGCAAGAGATCGATACAGGTTTTGTCGTCGCGAAACCGAATATGACTGCAATCCATTGTTCAAACTTTCCCCTAACGTGAAGAGATCGATCGGCTGGCGAGGGCGAGATACTACCCCGAATAACGCTCCGATGGCGATAGCCATTCTTTTCAAATTGTAACGAAATTTACGACTTTCCCCGAAAGGCGAGCGCGGTTTATTCGGGTTTTCTGACAGGAAACACGGCGATCGAGTCCCGGAAAGCGCGTGTTATGATAACGAGTCGGACTGAATTTCGGGAAAAGTATCGATGTTATTGCAATCTCCTCCTACCGTCGAACAATTTTTAGGTTCGGAAGCGATCTCTTCTTACGAGACGGCGCGCGCGGTGATTTTACCGATTCCTTACGAGGCGACCACCACCTATCGCAAGGGGTGCGAGACGGGGCCGGACGCGGCGATCGAGGCTTCCCAACAGTTAGAAGCTTACGACGAGGAATTGCGAAGAGAGACCTGTATCGAGGTGGGTATCTACACCCGCGAGGCGATCGCCGATACCCGTCGTCATCCCGACCTGACCGCGGAGGAAATGTTAGATATCACCACGGAAACGGTCTCTAAGTTAATCGCGGACGGGAAATTCGTCGTGGCGATCGGGGGGGAACACGCGATCACCACGGGAGTCGTGCGGGCTTACTTACAAACTTTACAAGAACCGTTCACCGTGGTGCAGATCGACGCTCACGGGGATATGCGGGACGAGTACGAGGGATCGCGCCATAATCACGCTTGCGTGATGCGACGGGTGCTAGAAATGGGATTACCGACCCTTCCCGTGGGAATTCGGGCGATATGCAAGGAAGAGGCGGAATTGATCCGGGAACAAGAAATTCCCGTTTTCTGGGATCGGGAGATCGATCGCTCCCCGGACTGGATCGAGAGAGCGATCGCCTCGATCCGGACCGAAAAGGTTTTTATCACCATCGACGTGGACGGGATCGATCCCGCGTTGATCCCCGGCGTGGGAACCCCGGAACCGGGCGGGCTGGGCTGGAATGAAACCCTCCGTTTCCTGCGTCGCGTCTTCCAAAGCAAGGAGGTGATCGGTTGTGACGTGATGGAACTCGCGCCGATCGCCGATTCCGTCGTCTCCGAGTTCACCACCGCGAAGTTAATCTATAAATTAATCGGTTATCGGTTTAGTTAGGCGGTTTCGGGCGATTTTGGCCGGGGCGAAGCGGATCGCCCCGGAGCGTTCGATCGGGACTCGGGCCCGATCAAATCTCGATCGTGTACTCCTGGCCGCGATATTTACGGACGATCGTTCGTCGGGGTGTCGGGGCCGGTTCGATCGCCGGGGGAGGGGCGATCGTCTCCGTATTTTCCCGCTCCGAGAATATCGCGATATCGGGCGGTATCGATGGAGAATCTAACAAAACCTCGGGCTTTTTCGGCTCTTCTTTCCAAACAGTTATATAAAGAGCGGTTTCCACGATAAAACTTTTTATATCGTCTTTTCGATATTCTTCGACGATTTTTAAAGCTTCATCCTTAAACCGCTTGGGAAAATCGCGATCTCTCCGAAAAGTACCCGAGAAACAGTTAATTTGTAAACTCGTTTTCACGACCTCGGGTTCGATCCCCTCCTCTTGAAGAGCCTCTACCGTGTAAACTGTCATAGCTCGTTCTCTTTTTGAATAACATTTTGACTATCCGGCGCGGATGCTTTTTATAGTGAATCTTATTATAGATCTCGGGTCGGTAACTTCTGTAGGGTAAAATACGATTTCGCGATTGCCGGGCGATTTTTTTCGCGGCCGCGTGTTCTGGAAAACAATCGAAAATCCGTCATCTACCTTTCGGGGTAAGGAGTCCGTCCCCGTTGCCACGTTCATCGAGACTTTTTTTATCGGAGAGTTCTGGAGATCTTACCCATCGTTTCCCGCTCCCGATCGCGCGATCGGAGAAGTTTTTAAAGGGCGGATGTTTGGGCAGAATTGATGATTGAAATTACCCAAAATTGGAAACTGATAATTAGTTCCTTAAGTCGTTAAAAAAGCGATTGACCGCGGATTTTGGAGAGACGCGGTACATTCCCTTCCCGCCTTTTGCCTAAAACCCGGGAAAGCGTACCCCGTATCCCCGAAAAAAGCTATATCCAATTATTTTCCGCCGTTCTCGCGCGGTCGGTTTTTTGGAAAACTTTGACAATCCCGGACTTTTTCCCACTCGTCCGGGTGAGTGGCGAGATAATCTTTCAGCCAGACGCATCCTCTGACGAGGAGTTTTTCTAAGTAGTGATCCGGGGATTCCACGGGCCAGGTGATGACCCGTCCGTCGCGGGAAACGATCGAGATTTCCCGTCCGTCGGGCCGGAAAGCGATCGCGAAGACGATATCCCCGGCGATTTTATATTCCGCGAGCAAATTTCCCCGCGTGTCCCAATTTCTCGCGGTTCCATCGCGGGAGATCGTGGCGATCTGTCGGCCGTCCGGACTAAAACTAACGCCGTAAATCGGAAAGGAATCTCTAGTGAGAGCTTGGACCGAGTTGTCCGCTGTATCGCGTATTTTCACCGTTCCTCGCGAGGCCGAGGCGATTTTTTTCCCGTCCGGGGAGAGGGCGATATCGTAAATAATATTCGTATCCGCGCGGAAGGAATCGATCGAGCGCGGGGGATCGCTCTGCCAGTCCCAACGTTGCACCCGTCCATCACTCGATCCTGTGACCAGTTGCCGACTATCGGGGGTGAACGCGACACTATACAGGGGAACCGGACTCGCGAGAAACTCGGTTCGCGATTTTCCCTGTCGGTTCCAGATTTTGACCTTTCCTTTCCGACCGACCGCGGCGATGGCGCGACCGTCCGGACTAAAAGCCAGACTGTAAATCGAGGACATTTCCGAGGGGAAAGAATGGAGGGTTTTCCCGCGCGAGTCGAGTAGGGAAATCTGGCCGTCTTTGGTGGCGATCGCTACGGTGGAACCGATCGGATCGATACCGACCGCGCTATTATCGGTATTATTGTGAGAATTTGTCTCTAAATTGCCGGTATCCCAAATCCGAGCCGTTCGATCGCTCGATCCGGTGACGACACGTTTTCCGTCTTGAGCGATCGCGACATCGAAAATCGATTCCTGATGACCTCGGAGGGTGGCGAGTTCCTTCCCTCGCGGACTCCACAGTTTCGCGGTCCCGTCACTAGACGCGGTGGCGATAAATTTCCCGGTCGGACTGAAAGTAACGTTATTGATGTAATCCTGATGACCGACGAGGGAAGCTTGTAATTTTCCGTTATTATCCCAAATTTTCACCGTTTTATCCTTGTTCGCCCCCGCGATCAGTTTTCCGTCGGGACTAAAACTCACGCTATAAAACGCGTCAATATTTTCCCGACCCAAACTCCATAATAATTTTCCCGCTAGATCCCATACTTTAATCGTCCCATCCCGAGACGCGGTAGCGATCGTCCGACCGTCGGGACTAAAACTCGCGTCGTCCACCGATTTTTGATGTCCTCGGAAGGTGTGCAGTAACTTTCCCTGTAGATTCCATAATTTCGCCGTCCCATCGCGGGAGGTCGTGACCAAAGTTCGACCGTCGGGACTAAAGTTGACGCTATAAACGGATCTTTCGTGTCCTGGTAGGGTCGCGAGAATCCGTCCCTGTAAATCCTGGATTCTCGCCGTTTTATCCTCGGAAGCGGTGGCGATTCTCTCTCCGTCCGGACTGAAAGCCACGCTATAAACCGCCCCTTGATGGGATTTTAGAGTATTAATCAATTTACCCTGTCGATCCCAGAGTTTAACGGTTCCATCCTCGGACGCGGTGGCGATTGTTTTCCCGTCCGGACTAATGCTAACACTATAGATCGTTCCCTGATGACCTTCTAGTTGATTTTTCTCTTGAATATTATCTAATATCTGTTGTAGGGCGATCATCGGGCTAGTGGCGGGATATTCGACGAACTCCCGACCGTCGCGAACGATGTTTTGTAACTCGATTCCCGCTTGTAACGCGGAAACTAAGGATTCGATCGATTCCACCTGGAACTGTCGTAAAGCGGTATCGCCGTCGCGTTGTAATCGAATACCGGTTCTCGCTTCCTCTACTTTGTCCCAAGCTTGTTGTACCTGAAATAATGCTAGAGACGCGCCGAGTATAGAAACGAGGAGAACCGCGGAACCGATCTGGATTCTCCGCTTGGCTTTCCGGTTAGCGATCGCCAGAATTTTATTCGCTTTCCGTTCGGTTTCTAAATGGATTTCCGCTTCCCGTTTATCGAGGTTCTGACTGGCGGTAAGAAATTGATAATCGAGATCGCTCAGACTTTTTCCCCGCGACCAATCGAGGGCGTTCTGTAGGGTTTGACCGCGTAAAAGGGTCGATTCGTCGGTATAATTCGATTCTTTCCAAGCCTCGATCGCTTTCGAGTAGGGACGCAGTTTATCGAGTTCCCGTTTGACCCATTCGGGGTTAAAAATCGCCCGGTAGATCGGGTTATACACGAATAAACGACCGTCTTTTTTTACGACCAATCCCGTCAGACGTAACTCGGATTGTTCGGGACTATCATCGTACTCGATCGAGCCGTTTTCGAGAATTCTTTGATAGATGCCTAATAAACGTCCCGCTTTCCGTTCGTTCCGCAGGAGTCGATCGGCGATCGTTCTAAAGTGAACCGGTTCGTCTTTCGATTCCCAATTGTGAATGATATTTTCCCGAATAATGGATTCCACGTCGGGATCGATCGAGTCAGTATCGAGAATTAACTGACAGATTTTCTGGGTTAAAAAAGGTTGTCCTCCCGTCCAATCTAGAATATCCCCGATAATTTTTCTCGGTTCGTTTACCTTGTCTTGAAATCCGTTCTCTAACGGTTTCACCTCGTCTAGGGTGAATCCGGTCAGTTCGATCGCCTCGCCGATATTAAAAGAGGTCTGGGTTTTCTCGCGGATCAGATCCGAGGGGGTCGCCACCCCGAAAAGCGCGAAAGTAATTCTTTCATAATCGGAATTTTCCGCCCGTTGGTTGTAACAGTATCGGATCAGCGAAAAAAAGTCATCTAGAGAGAACTTTAAACTTAGAATTTTATCGATCTCGTCGATAAAGATGAAAATCCGCCCCGACACATAAACTAATAAAACCTCTTCGATAAACTGGCCTAATCTCTGGACGGGGGATAAATTCTCGCGATCTTTCAGCCACGTTTTGATATTGATTTTCCCCGTTAGGTTAAATCCCAGAAATAATCGCGTGATCACCCCGTTGTACCATTTGGATAAATTATCATCGCTCCCGATACTGGTTATATCCACCGAGGCGCAAGCCATCCCCATTTCCTGTAAAGCGTGGGTGACGCGGACTCGCGAACTCGATTTCCCCATCTGACGGCAGTTAAAAACGTAGCAAAATTTACCGTCTTTCAGCGCGTTCAGGAGATCTCGATCGGCTTTCCGCTCGACGTAGGTAGGATGATTGTGGGCGAGACTGCCCCCGACTCGGTATTGATAATTCATTATCCTCTCGCGTAGAGATTTCAATCTTGAAAGCGTCCGGAAGATAGACAGATAGAGAAGAGAGTTTTTATAATGCTAGGAAACCTCATCTTTTTCTATCCTGAATTATGAAAGCTAAATCTTTACTCTCCTCCCTCGCCGTTGCCGGCGGCCTTTTCCTCGCCACCCTCGATGTAGCCGGCGCCTCCGCCTGCCCCTTCGCCAAAAATAAAGGTGTTCTCGGCGCGAATCTTCTCGATTTTAGCAAAGTTGCCCTCTCCGTCGGTGTTATCACGGCCGCGCTAGGTACGGCGGGAGCTATCACCTCTCGCGCTCGCCAAGCGGGGAAACCGGATACCGGCGAGGAAATGGCGATTCCCTCGGCTTTCCCGATTATCGTCCCCCCGGACGCGTTAGCCTCTAGCGTGGAAGAAGCCGAAACCACGAGATTATATTAAATATTTCCGCTTTTTCGGAAAGGCGTTGGAAATTTCTCCTAGAATGGAGCGATAACGCCTTTTCGAGTCCCGCCATTCTATCCCGTCGGGCAGATTGTGTCGGAGGTATCAGAATTCGCCCGATTATTACGGTATTTTAATAGAGGAACCAGTTAACCAAGAGGAATAATGGCTAACGTCACCAAGACTTCAAATCTCCCGATCGCTGACGATCATCACGTTTGGGAACATCTAAAACACGCGATCGCCTCCAGTTCCGGCTTCCAACGCTGGCAGGAAGAACAATTAGAGAATGGACAGGTAAGAGACGATCTAGAACAGAAAGTTTGTTCCTATCTCCGCGAAACCCTAGAAACCCTCGCGTATTAATCGGAATTTTCCCGAATGTTCCTAGAAATCTCTAGGAATATTTTTGTTTGACGGCTCGATCGCTTATTTTCTCTAGATGACGGTAGTAGTGTTCTGGAGTTCGATCGAGTGTCGGCTATCCGTACTCGGTAATTAGAAAATCCTTTGCTGTTTCCCTTCCCCGCGGTGAATCGCGACGGTATCCGCGCGAGATCGAATCACGCTTTTTCTGTCCGATCGAATTTCAAGCTCCGTTCCCTGCGGTTTTCGCTACACCCTACCGCCTGTTGTTGACTCCCGCGCCGTATTTTCTTAAATTTTTCCGATCCTTACCCGTGTCGATCGAGGGTCGCCTATAGGATAGGGGAGGGTTTCCCCCCGACTTCCCCCGCGGGAAGAAAGCGATCGCGAAACCGAATCTCCCGATTTCGCCGGTCGTCACGGCCCGCGCGAATCGATCGAACCTTTCAGATAAGGAGTTTTTCATGGCTACAGTTAAAGTCGGTATTAACGGTTTCGGACGGATCGGCCGCCTCGTGTTTCGGGCCGGTATCCATAACCCCGACTTCGAGTTTGTCGGTATTAACGACCTCGTGCCTCCCGACAGCATCGCCTATCTACTCAAATACGACTCGACTCACGGACGCTTCAACGGAACCGTCGAGGCTAGGGAAGACGGGATCGTTGTAGACGGCAAATTTATCCCCTGCCACTCGATTAAAGATCCCGCGCAATTGCCCTGGGGTAAGGACGGCGCGGATTACATCGTCGAATCTACCGGACTATTTACTACCTACGAGGGCGCGTCCAAGCATTTAGAAGCCGGCGCGAAACGGGTACTGATCTCGGCGCCGACGAAAGATCCCGATCGAGTCCGCACGATCGTTGTCGGGGTCAACGATAACGACTACGATCCCGCGAAAGATACGATCGTTTCTAACGCCAGTTGTACTACCAACTGTCTCGCGCCGGTCACGAAGGTGATCAACGATAATTTCGGTCTCGCCGAGGGACTGATGACCACGGTACACGCGATGACCGCCACGCAACCCACCGTGGACGGGCCGAGTAAAAAAGACTGGCGCGGCGGTCGCGGCGCGAGTCAGAATATTATCCCGGCTTCCACCGGCGCGGCGAAGGCGGTGACGTTGGTGATTCCCTCGCTGAAAGGGAAATTAACCGGGATGGCTTTCCGCGTTCCCACCCCGAATGTTTCGGTGGTCGATCTCACGTTTAAAACCGAGAAAGCTACCAGTTACGAGGAGATCTGCGCGGCGGTCAAAGCGGCCAGCGAGGGCGCGATGAAAGGGATTCTCGGGTATACCGACGAGGAAGTGGTTTCTAGCGATTTCCTGACCGATCCGCGTTCGAGTATTTTCGACGCGAAGGCGGGGATTCAATTAAACGCCAATTTCTTTAAAGTGGTCTCTTGGTACGATAACGAGTGGGGCTACTCGAATCGGATGCTGGATCTGATGAAAATTATGGCCGCGAAAGAAGCGTCTTTAGTGAGCGCCTAAGTTTTCTAGTTCGCGTTGGCGATCGAACGTTTTTTCGTCCTCTTTCTGATAAATCCCTCTTTAGGTAGGGGGATTTTTATTTGGGGGTTTTCTGGATTCGATCGCGCGATCGTCGGAAGGTTATTCCCTTGACTCGAACCATCCATCGGGAAACCCGTCAACATCTTCTACTAAAAAATCCCCGTACACCCAAACGCGGGCGTTCTGATAGAGACCGCTCAGGAGAGACTTGGGACGACCGATTTCGTACCACGGTTGAAGATCGGAATCTAGTTCGCAAAAACCGACCCAAGAATGTCCTTCTTGCTATAATTCTTCCGCTTTGACGAGGATTGCCGCCAATATCGCCAGATCGAAGGGTTCTAGAAAAATGTCCGACGCGCCGATCGAAACCTGTCTTTCCAGCATGGTTTCGGAAAGTGAAAAGACTTTGATAGAGGAATTTCTCGCTAACTCGTTCAATCGATCGGGAACTTGTTTCAATTCGTTTTTGACCGAACTACAGCCTTTCTCAGATAGATGAGGTACAGTAGCAACAGTGTGCGAACCAATT